>JAPLMM010000021.1 GCA_026387035.1 Planctomycetota bacterium | reverse complement strand
TCTTGTGGCCATCACGGGGCAGGTCAAGACGCACCTGATCGGCAACGACGCGTTTCAGGAGGCGGACATCACGGGCATCACGCGCCCCGTCACCAAGCACAACTACCTGGTGCGGGACGTGAACGAACTGGGCGAGACGCTACGAGCGGCGTTCCACATCGCGCGCACCGGCCGGCCGGGGCCGGTCCTCGTGGACATTCCCTCGGACGTCGCCGTCGCCGAAACCGACGCCCCCGTGCCGAACGAAGTGACCCTGCCGGGCTACCGGCCCGTCGTGAAGGGGAACCGTCGGCAGATTCAGCGTGCGGCCGAGGCGATCAACGCCTCGGAGCGCCCGCTCCTCTACGTGGGCGGGGGCGTCATCATCGCGGGGGCGTCGGAGGAACTTCGCCGGCTCGCCCAGGAGGCCAACATCCCCGTCACGACGACGCTGATGGGCCTCGGTGCGTTCCCGGAGGACCACGCGCTGGCCCTGAAGATGCTGGGGATGCACGGCACGCCGTACGCCAACTACGCGGTCCAGGAGTCGGACCTCTTGATCGCCGTCGGTGCGCGCTTCGACGACCGGATCACGGGCGACGTCAAGAACTTCGCGCCGCACGCGAAGATCATCCACATGGACATCGACCCGTCGAGCATCTCGAAGAACATCCGGGTGGACATCCCGGTCGTCGGCGACGCGCGGGACATCCTGGCGGGCCTGCTGGAACTCTGCCAGCACCGCCAGCGCGCCGAGTGGTTCGCCCAAATCGCTGAATGGAAAGCGAAGTATCCGCTCGCCGACAAAGGCGACGGCCTGAAACCCCAGTACGTCGTCCAGCAGGTGTGTGAGGTCTCCAAAGGCGAGGCCGTCATCACGACCGAGGTCGGCCAGAACCAGATGTGGGCCGCCCAGTATTACACGCACCGGCATCCGCGGCACTTTATCTCCAGCGGGGGCCTGGGGACGATGGGCTACGGCTTTCCGGCGGCGATCGGCGCCCAGGCCGGCCGGCCCGACGCCATCGTCGTCGACATCGCGGGCGACGGATCCTTCCAGATGAACATCCAGGAACTCGCGCCCGCGGTCCACGAACGCCTGCCCGTCAAGGTCTGCATCCTCGACAACGGCTACCTGGGGATGGTCCGCCAGTGGCAGGAACTCTTCTACAAGAAACGATACTCGGGGACGACGCTCGCGGGGAACCCCGACTTCGTCCGCGTGGCGGAGGCGTACGGGGCGCGCGGCCGGCACGTGACCAAGGCCGAGGAAGTCCGCCCCGCCCTCGAGGAAGCCTTCGCCGACCGCAACGTCTGGGTCCTCGACTTCCACATTGAGCCGGAGGAGAACGTCTTCCCGATGGTGCCGGCCGGCGAAGCCATCAACCGGATGATCGGCGGCATGGCGTGAACGGCGAGTGCCTGAGTTCCTGAGTGCCTGAGTAACTGAAACGGGTGTGAGTCGGCGGGGCTGGCTCGCCGGCCCGCTTGTCCCTGTTCAGCAGTTGGACCCCTTCGGGGCGGGCCGCGTGCCGTCACCTCGAACCTCATGCGTAGCGCGGCGTCCCCACCCGTGCCACGCAAACGCAAAGCCCGGGGATTGGAATCCCCGGGCTTCTCTTTCGCTCGTCACGGGTGGCACTGGCGGCTTGTCCGCCAGTGCCGTCTTCAGCCGCGCCCTTACTCGAACCGGAACGTGCTGGCAATCTCCTCGAAGCGGGCCTTGTAGGCGTCGAACGAGTCCGGCGTGGCCGAGCACGTCAGCGCGTAGCCGCGATTGCCCTTCACGGCGACATAGAGCGTGCCCTTGACGCCAATCTGTCCCATCGTCGTCTGATAGACGACCCGCTTGGCCGCCTCGCCGCCGAGTCGGGCGTCGGCGACCTCCGGCTGCCGGGCCTCGGTGAGCAATTTCCCCAGGTTCACCCTGCTAAGGTTGAAGTATTCGTCCAGGGTCATCGGCGACGGCAGCGCCTCGACCGTCACGTTCACGTTTTCACGGAACGTATCGGCCTCCCCTTCTGCCGGGCTCAGGGCGATCACCACCGTCCCCATCACGTTCTCTTTCTGTTCCCACTCCGCCGGAAACCGGATGGAGAACCCTTCCTGTTTCTTGTAGTACCGTCCCGGCTCGGGCGACCCGCTCGAACATCCCGCCAACGAGGCCGACAGAAACGCAAGTCCCAGGACTGCGAGCCCGACGAAACGTTTCCTCGCCATGATCCGCTCCTGACCAGAGGTTCCGCGGCCGCTCGCCGCATCGAGAAGAATATAGGTTCAGCGCCGCGCCCTTGTCAAAAGCAAAAGCGCCCGGCGGCACGATGGCGAGGATCGCCTGGAAAGATGAGCGGTCGGTCGTCATGGCGTTTCTATTTGAAAACCCGAAAGGGCTGGTGCGCAACCGCCAGGACGGCCCCCCTCTTCTTTGCCGTGCTGTGTGGCCGAAATCCCTCAAGGCGCGGCTATCACTTGCCGGGGCGCGTTGGTGGCACACCGCCAACTGGGACGTTGAAGACCTCGCCGGTGGTGTCGTTGTATGCCTCGAATGAGCAAATGGCCGGATTGCCTCCGGTTGTCCTCATGATGAACAGCCGCGCCTTCTGCGTAGTCCGGCTGACGATCGGCGCGATGAAGTCGGGACCGATGGTCCTGCCGTTGAAGCAACCCACCCATCGGGAGTCATTGGCGTCCCAGCACTCGATTACATAGCGGATGATCGAAGAGGATGCATCCTCTTTGATCCTGAATTCGTTAATGGTTGTGGGCTCAGTGAAATCGAGTTGGAGCCACTGGTCATTGGACAACGCGGCCTGGATGGGGGTTTGCCGCCAACTACCAATCCTCCCCTCGAAAGGATAGACGCTCAGCGGTTGGGGCGGCACGAATTTTTCAAAGGTCCGGCGTCCGATGTCCAAATCCGGACTTCCCACCGCATAGAGCCGG
The DNA here is from genome assembly GCA_026387035.1 of Planctomycetota bacterium. Taxonomy (NCBI): domain Bacteria; kingdom Pseudomonadati; phylum Planctomycetota; species Planctomycetota bacterium. The sequence goes on along the minus strand of JAPLMM010000021.1, from coordinate 7,961 downwards.
TAGGGAAAGACAGCGTAGAGTTTCGGAAGCTCATCGCCCGGCCGGTCGTAAATCACTTCCGCGGCAAGGAGGATATTCTTACCCGCCTCGCCGGCCATCGCTCGTCATTGCGTGCCAGGGGTGCGGCAGACCCTGCGAAACAACCTGAAGCCATAAGGACCAACGGAATCGTCCACCACGGCCCACCCAGGCGGGCCGTGGCACATGAACGGCTGTACCCCACCGAGGGTGACGCCGTCAGGAGATAAGTACCATGTCCCCGGAACTCCGCGTTTGAATATACTGAATTGAGTTGACAGCCCGCCGCCGGGCGGGTACGTTGGCACCATGGCACGCCTGGCCAGGACGGTCGCTGCGGGTAACCCGCATCACGTCACCCGGCGGGGCAACCGGTGGCTGCCTGTATTCTTCGGAGATAAGTATCCTGTCCCCAATGGCATTCGAAGGCAGGCGCACCAGCCGCCGAATGGCCTTGGTGCTGCCTTGCGGCCCGGTTCTGCCGGCCTCCACCCATTTGGAAACTGCCCGAAAACCCTTAACTTAATGCCATTGTATCCTGTCCCCGGAACTGCTTCGATGCGTTTTTGAACACTTTATTCCGACAGTCAAGGAACTTGCCTTGTCGCCAAAGAAACCGCTGCTTGTCGCCCTGCTGATGCTGTCGGCCCTCGCCGCCCGCGCGTGGTCCGCCGAGACCCCCGCCCCGCCCGCGCCCCCCGCTGCGCGCAACTTCACCTTCATCTCCACCTCCGACTCGCACTACAAGGCCGCCGAGGCCAAGACCTGGAACGAGTGGGACCACGAGACCATCCTCCAGATCAACGCCGTCACGGACCTGGCGTGGCCCGAGAAACTAGGCGGCGGCCCCATCGCCCGGCCGCGCGGCGTGCTCCTGCTGGGCGACTGCATCGACGATGGCGACCGCGCCCAGGACGGCCGCAACGTCTCCGAGGAACAGTACAAGGCCTTCCTGGCCGACGTCGGCCTCGACGGCACGGACGGCGCGCTGAAATTCCCCGTCTTCGAGGGCTGGGGCAACCACGACGGCCCGCCCGAGGGCAAGACCAAGGGGACCTTCAGTTTCCAGGCCGAACTCAAGCGGCGCAACCGGGTCCGTCTGGCCAAAGGCCTCATCTCGAACGTCTCGGCCAACGGCCTCCATTACTCGTGGGACTGGGACGACGTGCACTTCGTGCAACTCAACTTCTATCCGGCCGACAAGCAGCGCGAGAGCGTCCGCTATTCGCCCGTGTGGCACGACCCGCAGGGGTCGCTCGCGTTCCTCAAGGAGGACCTGGCCAAGAAGGTCGGCACGAGCGGCTGGCCGGTCGTCCTGATGAGCCACGCCGGCTTCGACACCGACTGGTGGGTCGCCGACGACTGGAAAGACGCCTACGACGCCGCCAAGGATTACAACGTCATCCTCTACCTGTACGGCCACACGGGCACCGGCACCCGCGAATGGGCCCCGGAAGGCGAAACGAAGAAGTGGACCTGCATCAACGACGGGAACCTGACGGCGGGCTTTTTCGTCATCCAGATCACCGGTGACCGCCTGCGGGCCGCCTACCGCACGCGGGCCAACTTCAAGATCACCCGCAACCCGGACGGCACGTATACCCGTGAGTGGAAGGGCGAGTGGGAATGGCAATGGTTGCTGGAGAAGAAGTTCTCGGCCCCGGCGCCGCCGCGATCGCGATCGCATGAATAAGGTCGGGCGCCACTTCCCAATGGTACGCGTCGTCCTGGAGCGCGCTTCGCGCCTGCGAGACGAGCGCGAAACTGTTGCCCCCCATCACCGCCGGAAAGAGCGCGCCCCGCCACGCCGACTATAGGCGCTCGGGCTCGCTCCCGTCAAAAGCAAAAGTGCCCGCCGGCCGCTACGACCCGCCGCGCTCCGTGCGGGACTCGATGAGTTCGGCGACCCCTTCGCGGAGGGCCCGCCACGCCTCCGCCGACGCGCCCTTCTCGCCGCCGACGTAATGGTCCACGAACTCGCGCGTCTGCCCCGGCGTGAGCGCGAGCCGACGACGCAGGATTTCCAGGTACTCGATCGTCTGCTCCGCCTCGCGGTAGGCTTTCAGGCGCATCGAGGGATGGATGGCGGCCGGCCCGTCGCCTTTCGGCTCGAAGATGAAAAGGCCCAGCGTGTCCGCCTGCCGCAGCGCCGAGCCGTCCTTGTTAATCGTCTGCCACGGCACGATGCCCGACGCGCCCGCGCGGTACGCCTCGAGCACCCACCGGGCGGTCTGGCGGTTCGATTCCTCCACGCGGCTCGTCGAGCCGTACATCCAGATCCTTTCGCCCGTCCGCTCGGTCCGGTCCGCCACGAGCCAACCGTATTGCCGCAGGGCGTCCGTGCTGACGACCCAGAGGTCCGCCTTGCCCTCGAGTTGGCCGCGGTCGAACTCCGGGCGCGAGATGTCGATGCGGTACCGCACGGTCGCGTGCGGCTCCGGCCCCTTGGCGCGCTTCACGAGGTCCGCGTAATACGCCAGCGCCCGGTAATCCCAGTACGCTGTCGGCTCGTCCAGAATCCACGGATTCTTCTCACGCTCGTTCAGGCTTCCTTTATTATTGAGGTAGATCTGGAACCCCGTCCGCGTCCAGCCCTCGCGCTCCGCCACGCCCAGAAAATCCTTGAGAATGTTGACGAACGTCTCAGCATACTCCGGCCGGCCCTTGAACGCCTCGTACGCGTCCGCGTTGCCGTTGAAATAGGCGCGCACGTTCAGCGGCCAACTCTCGTGGAACGCGAGATAGAACCCCGGCGCCGGGACCGGGCCCCGGTGGCCGTTCTTAAAATAACTCCCCGAAAGGTACGGGCCGAAGACGGCCACAAAATCGTCCCAGTATCCGCGCGCCGCACCGGGCTCGATCGCGTTGTAGCGCTTCTCGTCCATCCGCCGGCCGTTCGGCATCACCATGTCCAGGTTGCACTTGCGGGCCCCCGGCGCGGCGGTGCTGTGCGAGTAATAAAGGATGTTCGCGTGCACCCGGTGGTCGTACGCGATCTCCTGGAGCCGATAGAATTCGCTCACCTTGTCCGGCAATCCGTAAGAGTTCATCTCGCAGAGGAAACTCGCCTCGCGCGGAATCGCAAACCGCCGGACCGTAAGCGCTATTGGCACCGTCCGCCCGTCCGACACCTTGAGCGAACCCGCGACGCGTTCCCGCGCGAAGTCGAACGGCACGAAGACGTCCACGACGACCGGCGTCCAGGCGTCGGGCGAAAGGTCCAGCCGCTCGAACGGCACGAGCGGATCCGGAATCCGCCGCCCTCCCTCCGACGCGACGTAAACGGCGCGGCGCATCTCGGTCCGAATCCCCGGCAACTCGCACGCCAGCGTCACCGCGCCCTTGCCCTTGAGGAGCGCCTGGAACCCCACGACCTCGCCCCGCGCGGCCGCGAGGCGAATCGTCCCGCCGTCAAACACGCCGTTCCGCGTCTGGTAATCCGCCGGCAAATCCCCGACCGGATTGCCCGCCGCGTCGTACTTGTCGAGCACCGGGATGACGCAGAGGTCCCTGAACACGGACTTGGCGGCGGAAGCGGCGGGGACGCTCAGCATCGGCGGCGGCTTCGGATTCGGAACCGTGGCCGTCAGCGAAACCGGCCGGCTCTTTTCGCCCGTGCGGCTGAGCGTCACGACCGAAATCGCCACCCGTGCGCCGGGCGCAAGCCCCAGGTCGCGGACCAAAATCACCTGCTCCCGGCCCGGCGCGACGAACGGAATGTTCCACCGCGGCAGCGCCTTCCCGCCGACCGTCACCTCGTACGCAAAGCCGTTCCTCGGTCCGCGCAGGTGCAGCCGCATCCCGTCGGCGTCCCCGTTGTCCGCCACGCGGAGGTCCGTCGGCGGGTCGGGCTTCGGCTCCGTCCCGCCGAACTCGACCACCAGGTAAGGTTCCTTGCCGCGCTCCTCGCGCGAGTAGATCCGCGGGTTGCGCGAATAGTCCGCGACCCATTCGTGGATCGCGAGGCCGTGGGCCGCCCCGATCGCGATCGCATGAATAAGGTCGGGCGCCACTTCCCAATGGTACGCGCCGTCCTGGAGCGCGCTTCGCGCCTGCGAGACGAGCGAGAAACTATTGCCCCCCGTCACGGCCGGGAACGGCGCCCCCGGCCACGCCCACCCTTCCTCGCGCTGGACGCCGGACGTAAGGGCGTTGGACTTCATCTCGTCCCAGTCGGCCGAGATCGTCGAAAGCGTCACGCCGCTTATCTCGTGGTCCACGCGCCGGCAAACGAGCATCGCCGACCGGACGAGTCGCCCCCGTAGCGGCGCGGCGTCTTTGATGCGGATGCGCGGTTCGGCGCCCGCGTTGAGGTGATACTCCCCGTCCACCAGGACGATGGAGTTGTCGGCCGTCACGGGGACGCGGACCTCGCCCTCCGCCGCCGACGCAACGAGCAAAACCAGAACCGCCGCCCCGCATCGCACCGCGTAGCGCATAGTCGAATCCTCCGATGCCGCCGACGCCGCACCATCCTACCCGCTCGCGCCCGCCCCCCGCCACGCCCGAGTTGAGACGCGAAAACGCATAGCCTCACCCTCAAGCAGCGGATAGAATAGAGAGTCGCCCAGACAAAAGGAGGCCCGGCATGGCCCACATCCTGCACGTTCAGGCGTCCCCGCGCGGGGACGAGTCGTTTTCCATTCGCACGGCCCGGGCGTTTCTCGAGGCCTACGCGAAAACGCATCCCGCCGACACGATCGAGACGCTCGACCTGGCGGCCCGCCCGCCGATCGAGTTCCGCGGCGAGGCCGCCGGCGCCAAGATGCAAATCCTCGGCGGCCAAGCCCCGACCGCCGACCAGGCCAAGGCCTGGGCTCGGGTCACCGAAACCATCCGCCGATTCAAAAAGGCCGACAAACTCCTGGTCTCCTCCCCGATGTGGAACTTCGCCCTTCCCTATCCCCTGAAGCATTACATCGACGTCATCGTTCAGCCGGGCGAAACGTTCCGCTATACGCCGCAGGGAAAGGTCGAGGGGCTCATGCGCGGAAAGCCTTGTCTGCTCATCCTCGCGCGCGGCGGGCGCTATGAGTCCGGCACGCCGGCCGCGGCGATGGATTTTCAACTGCCCTACCTGAAAGCCGTCCTGGGGTTCATCGGCATCGAGAAAGTCGGCGTGATTCTCGTCGAGCCGACCGCCGCGGAAGGGCCCGACGCGGCTGAGAAGGTGCTTGCAGCCGCGGTGGCCGAGGCACGCCAGAAAGCGGCGGCGTTCTAGCGGCCGGACCGGAGGGCGGGAAAAAGGGGGGATGATTGATCGGGCAAATGTTCATCGCCGCGGACCCGGAATCGAGTTTATTGAACGGCCCGCCGAGTGCGGATACAGCAGCCCGGCCTGTCGGGCGACGTCCAGCGTCAGGCGCGTCAGCGACACGGGATTGGTCTCCGGCAACAGCGTTTTGGTGAAGTCGTACCAACTCTCGACAATCAGGTCGTCCGGCTGTCCGCCCGCGGCACGGTAAAGGTGGAGGGCCTTCAGCGTCTCCTCTCCATACTGCGCTTCGCTGTGCGTGCGCCTCGCCTCGGAGTTGTAAATCAGGCCAAAGCGGATGCCGTGGCGGCGGCAATACTTTTCTATCGCGAGAATTTTCGCGGTCGCGTTGAGCGGCGTTGAAACCAGCGGCGAGTGGGTCGCGGTAAGATAATCGTAGGGAGTGTCGATGTGGATGAATGCAAGCCGCTCGCCGGCAGCATCGAGGGCCTTCAACAACTCGTCGAGCACCTGGGTCAGTTCGTAGCCTGAACCGGCCGACCACGATCCTTGGCCAAAATATGACTGATGCTTCTCGAAGTCCCACCAGACGGTGTTGGGGATGATGCCGATCTCGATTTCCGGATGTTTCTCGTGGATGCGCTTGAAGTACGCAACCAACTGCGCGATGGCCTTGGCCAGAGGTAGCTGCGGATTGCCATAGGCACCGCCTTCACCCGGCTTGCGCCCGCCCTTCAACACGCGGCTGATGGGATCGTCCAGTCCAAGCGAAGCGATGCGTCCGCCAGCCGCATATACGCGATCAAGCAACTCGAGTTCACGATCGGCAGACCTGATCCCGATATCTTCGCCCAGTTCGCCGTAGATGCCCGCTGCCTCCAGCGCCAGCGGTTTGTCCGCCGCGCGCAGAAACTGCACCAGTTTCGGGACATCGAGGTTCCATGGCCGTTTCCATTCGCCATGAGCGTCCTTGAGTGCAAGCACACGCATATGCATCTTGAAGACCGCCAATGCGCCACGCGCTTCGGCCCACGGCGCGTTTGTTGGAAACAGCGGATTGGGGTCAGTGCGGAAATCAGGGCACATCCAAACGCGATATGGGCGCGCATCCAGACGAGGGTACAAGACGGACGATTGGCAGAGGCTGGTTTCCTTGATGGAACACGCGCCGTCCATTTCGGCGGTTATGCTCAACTGAGCCGCGCCACGCGGGGCGAAAAAGTCGGCGTGAAACGACTGCAGCGCATGTTCTTTCCCAACCTTGGCCCGGGCGCTGAGCGTGTAGTACTGGAGTTCGTTCACGGTCAGCACACTGCTCTTGAGCGAGCAGGCGGGCGCAGGCGACACTGGCGTGCCGCCCGTGCCCTCCCAGGTTACATGCTGAGCTCCGCCTCCCTCGCCCTTTTGTAGAGCGGGGTGCTGCGGAGAGACCTTCGACGGTCCAACTTGCTCCGGCTCGTCCGTGCGAATGGCCGCGCCCGCGGCATCGAGCCAGACGGCCTTGAAACGAAGCGCAGGCGCAGGTGCGGCAAGCTCCAGCGCCACATCATCAAAAAGGCACGCCACTCCCGGCGCAACGCCGAGCAGAATCCGGCAGCGCCGCGCTTCCAGCGGAGCTGTGTATATGGTGCCGTGCCGCGTGTACTCGCGCGGTTTGTCCTGCCCGAACCAGTCGTTGTCGTAACCGACCACCTTTTCCTGAGCAGTCAGCCACGCAATGGTCACCTGGTAATCACCTTCACCTCGAGTTTGCTTGACAAACGATGTCAGCCGGTAACTGGCGTGGGGTGTTACGGCGAACAACGGAGATGAAACCTGCACAGTGTTGGTGTCCGCGGCCAGACTGAGTGCATTGGTGCCGCCGTGCGCGTTGCTCGAGAGACTGACGCCCGCCTGTCCCTCCGGCCAGCCGGTCAAGCCGTCCTCGAACCCGCCATTGGCCGGATCAGCGCCGTATGCATTGAACGCCGTCAGAACCAGCAGTGCGCAAACTACCAGCTTGATCAGCGGATTAGCCTGCAAAGGAGGCCGATTGGCAGGGTATGGCAAATCGCCGCTGGTTGCCGTCTGGCTCTGCACAACATCAACTTTCACAATCATGTTCCTTTATTCTCGCATCCAGATTATACTGCTTCCGGGATAGGGCCGCCCGGCCCGCGGCCGGACGAGCGCAATGAACGCATCCGGTTCCTCGGGGTTGTGGTTGGGGTTTGATTGCATACCGGAGTGAACAATGCGGGTAGGAATTTGCTTTTGAGGTGAAGGCCGTTGGAAGAGCCGGTGACCGGACCGGAGGGCTGGGGAAATGGGGGTTGGTTCTCCAGATCGATTCTCAATACTTGTAGTACTAATCACTTCTTCGCGCTGTCTTTCAACACCATACCGAACCCGCCGCCGGCAGGCATCTGCACTGTCAGCGGCTTCCCGGCATTGATTTCAACCGGATCAGCAACAAACGGCAGATCCTTCGCACCAGCATCCGGCGAGGCCGGTTTTCCGTCATGATATAAAGTTGTCCTGTATGTTCCTTCTTTCAGGAAGTCCAGCTTCAGGGCGATCTCTCGCGGAACATCGGCATTGATGCCGGCAATCCACCAGTCGCCCCCCTTTCGCCGCGCAACCACTGCGAACTTGCCGGGCTCGCCGTCGATGAACCGAATGTCGTCCCAGGCCGCCGGCAGGTTTTTCAGAAATTCCCTGGCCGGGTTCGATACAACGTTTTCAGGAT
>JAPLMM010000020.1 GCA_026387035.1 Planctomycetota bacterium | reverse complement strand
GCCCTGGAAGCATTCGAGATCTTCGGCATGGACGCGCAGATCCAGTACTTCCAGGAAATGGGCCAGTTCGGGTTGGTGGGCGCCGATTTCACGAAGTGTTCGACGGCGGAGTGGGTGGACGAGGTCAAGGTCATCAGCGCGAGTCCGGACCACCGCGTTGTCCACCACACCGTCCGAACGCCGGAGGGCGACCTGACGTACAAGACCGCCGGCGACCGCAAGACGACGTGGATCACCGAGTACCTGATCAAGCGCGACGACGACGTCGATCGGATCCGCAGGTACATGCCGGTCCCGGTCCTCGATCCGGAGCCGGTGCGCCGGGCGTACGACGCCATCGGCGACCGCGGGATCCTCCGTGGCTTCGTGTGGGGCGACCAGGCCGGCTGTTGGCAGCACGCCTGCTGTCTGATGGACGTGAGCCAACTGATCCTGAAGTGTTTCGACGAGCCGGACTGGGTGGCCGCGCTGCTGGGAACGCTGCTGGAAAAGAAACTGCGGTTCATCGAATCGATGAAGGGCGCGAAGTTCGACTTGATCGAGACCGGCGGCGGGGCGGCTTCTTCGACGCTCATCTCGCCGAAACTGCACGAGAAATTCTGCCTGCCCTTCGACCGCAAAATGCACGACGCGCTACACAAACTGGGGTTCGCGGTGACCTACCATACGTGCGGCGGCACGCTGGGGATCGAAGAGATGATCGTCGCCAACGGGTGCGATGTCTCGGAGACCCTCGCGCCGACCAGCATCGGCGGGAACCAGGAACCGTGGGAGTTCAAGGCCAAGGTGGGCGACCGCGTGGCCCTCATCGGCGGGGTCGACCAGTTCAACGTGCTGACGAAAGGGACCGACTGCCGGATCCGCGACACCGTGTTCAGGTTGTTCAGGACCGTCGGGCAGGACGGCGGGTACATCTGCTCGCTGGCCGACCATTTCTTCGACACGCCGCCTGAAAAGATCCGGGTCTTTGCCGAGGCGGCCCGGGAATGCGTGTACTGAAGGCAAGCGAAACCCCCGCGCCGCGGAAAATGCCGCGCCCAAACGCCTCAGCCGACGGATCTGCGACCCAATCTCAGAGACCGGTTCGCCTTGACAACGCCCCGGAGGCTTGGATCAGACCAATTTCACGGCTGGATGGACTTTTCGGCAGGCACAATTCTCGCCTTGTCCGGCCGCGGGCGAATCCCTATACTTGGTCGGAGTTCCCCCGAGGACCTTTCAAACGAGGGGCATTCGATGGCGCAGTCGCCGCGGTCCATGCTGAGGCAGCGCCGGCGCGGCCTGCCTCCGCCGCCGCCCGACGCCGATATCGCCGCGCACCTGGACGACCTGGGCGTCTCGCCGGCGTCCAACCTCATCGGCGTGCTGCAGGACGTGCAGGAGCGTTTCGGCTACCTGCCGCCGGCGGCCTTACGGGAGACCAGCCGCCGGACGCGCATCCCGCTGAGCCGCGTCTGGGGCGTCGTCTCCTTCTACGCCCAGTTCTACACGGAGCCCCGCGGC
>JAPLMM010000019.1 GCA_026387035.1 Planctomycetota bacterium | reverse complement strand
CACGGACCAGAAATCGGTGGACTGGCAGTTTACGACCGACACGGCCAGAATCATACTCAAGCGATTGTATCCACAAATACAAATGACGTGAGGTACTAGTGCCGACCCAGGGGGCGACCTGGGCATCGATGTTCACGGTGGAAGTGTCATCGCTGCCGAAGTTCAGTTTAATCGCGGTGTTAGCCGGCCTGGGATCGCCGGTTTGCCAACCGGTGTGGCCAATGTTCTCCCAATTGGCCATGTCGCTCCAATTCACGCCGTCCCCGTAGCCAGTCCACGTGGCATCGGCGCCCATTGCCGGGGTCGCGCCGCCAGCCAGACCCAACACCGCGCACGCCAACAACGCTACTGCCAGTCCTAACGTTCTCATGTTCCTGCTCCTTCCGCCCTCTGAGGGGCTTTTGCGGGTCCGCCTTTGGCGAGACCCTGGGAAATGAACATCTACCTGCCCATTAACCTTTTGTGCATTCGCCTCTGCTACCGACATGACCTTCGTTTTTCTCCTCAGGCCGCACCGTGCGGCTGCCGCACCCCTAACCAGGAGTAATATACCACAGATTTCTGAAAAGTCAAATCGGAAAATTGGGGAAGGTGGGTAAGTGCTTGTAAATAAAGGACTTACGGAGGAAGATTTTTTCGGATTTTCCCCCTGGCACGGCCCCCCTGGCACGGCCACAAGCCGTGCCGGGGCCGGCGGTTTTTCCCTCGTCGAGAGCCTCTCGTTCGACCCGTCCCGGCGCGGCGGCTAAATGTGGCGCGCGGGTGAACGGCACAATACGCGGCGGGCAAGCCCGCCGGCTAAATGTGGCGCGCGCGGGGGCGGGGGGTGAACGGCACAATACGCGGCGGGCCCCGAAGGGGTCCAACATGGACAGGGACAAGCCCGCCGGCTAAATGTGACGGCGGGCGGCTAAATGTGGCGCGCGGGTGAACGGCACAATACGCGGCGGGCAAGCCCGCCGGCTAAATGTGACGGCGCGCGGCTAAATGTGACGGCGCGCGGCCTCAGCGATTGCGGAACGCGTCGAACCCCAGCCGGTCCAGCCCCTGGCGCACCGCCTCGGCCTCGTCGGGCGTCAGCGGCCGAAGCGGCGGGCGGACCGGGCCGCAGTCCACGCCGACCATCTTCATGACCGCCTTGGCGGCCGGAAGATACGATACGCTCGACTCGTACAGCAGGCGGATCATCCGGCGCGAGGTCGCCTGAAGACGGCGGGCCGCCGGAAGGTCGCCCGAGTCGAACGCCTCGATGAGGCGGGCGTACAGGGGCGCCGCGAAGTTGAACGAACTGCCGACGGCCCCGCGTGCCCCGAGCGCCAAGCCGGCCAGGAGCGACTCGTCGCGGCCGTAGAGAAGGTCGAACCGCCCGCCCGCCGCCTCCCGGGCCAGGCCGAAGTCGTGCAGGTCTTCCCATGTGTACTTGATGCCGGCCAGGGTCGGGATGCGGTCGGCCGCCGCCTCCAGGAACCCGACCATCGGCATCGCGACGCCCGTCATGGCAGGAATGTGATAGTAGTAGAAGGGGAGGTTGGCGGCCGCGGCGGCCACCCCGGCGCAGAACACCACGAGGTCCTCGACCGTCCGCGGTCGGAAGAAGCACGGGCCCATGGCGGCTATGGCCGAGACCCCCAGCCCGGCGGCGTGGCGTGCCAGCGCCCGTGCGTCTTCGATGCTCGTGTGCCCGACGTGGATGACGAGGCGGAACCCGTCGGGGGCGGTCTCGGCCCATCGCTCCGCGAGGCGCATCCGCTCGGCGACGGTCAGCGAGAGGCCCTCGCCCGTCGTGCCGCAAACGAACGCCCCAACTGCGCCGCTCCGCGCCAGCAGCGCCCCGTAGTCTGCGACGGCGTCGAGGTTGACGCCCCCGTCTGCCGTCATCGGTGTGAACGATGCCGCGAGGAGTCCTTCGATGCGTTCGGCCATGGGCGATTCTCCGTAGTCAGTCGCCGCGGCGGCGGAGCGTGTAAAGGGTCAGGCCCTCCAGCGGTTTCCGCCGGCCGGGAATCACAAGGCTCGCCAGGTATCCGATGACCACCGAGGAGCCGACGCCCGTGGCCGTGTAGAGGAGCAGGTGGAGCGGCGTCCATCGGCTGACGGCGTACTGGACGAAGCCGCTCGCGACCAGTCCGACCACCGCGCCGACGCCGTGCGCCCTGCGGCTGAAGATGCCCAGCAGGAACAGGCCGCCCAGCCCTCCGGCAAAGAGGCCGATGAACCGGCTCATCTGGTCCCACAGGCTCTTGATCTCCCAGCCCGCCATGACGAGGGCGAAGGCCGTGCCGGCCAGGCCGACGACCGTCGTCAGGACGCGGGCCACCTTCAGGCGCCGGGCGTCGGGCGCGCCGGGCCGGAACCGCCCGTAGAAGTCCGTCGTGAGGGCGGTGGCGACCGAGTTCATGCTCGAGTCCAGGGTCGACATCGCGGCCGCGAACACGCCGGCTATCAGGAGGCCCGGCATGCCCGTCGGCAGGCGCGTGACGATGTACCACGGGAAGATGGCGTCGGCGTCCTCGAGCGTCGGGTTCAGGAGATTCGGCTGTTTCAAATAGAATACATATAAGACGGTGCCGAGGGAGAAGAAGATGAGCGTGGCCGGCACCGTGAGGACGGCGTTCGTCCAGATGCCTCGGGCCGCCGACGCCTCGTCCCGCGTGGTCAGGTATCGCTGGAGGACCGCCTGGTCGCTGCCGTACGAGATGAAGTTGGCCGACAGGCCGCCCAGCAGGACGACCCAGAAGGTGGGCGTCGTCAGGTCGAAGCGGAAGTCGAAGGCGTGGAGTTTGCCGGCCTCGTGGGCCAGGCCGACCAGGCCGCCGGCGCCCTGCGGCAGGCCGACCACCATCAGCGCCAGGCAAGCGATCGCCCCGCCCAGGAGGACGAAGACCTGGAGGACGTCGGTCCAGATGACCGCCTCGATGCCGCCCAGCACCGTGTAGGCGATGGTCACGAGGCCCATCACCAGGATGCAGGCGCGCACGTCGAAGCCCGTGACGACGCCCAGGGCGATCGAGGGCAGAAACAACACGATCCCGATCCGCCCCAGGTGGAGCATCGTGAACATGGCGCTCCCGATGAGCCGGGCCGGCAGGTTGAACCGCCGCTCCAGGTACTCGTACGCGGACGTCACGTTCAGCCGGCGGAAGAACGGCAGGAGGGCGTAGATGATGACCGGGGCCATCAGCACGATGGCCACGTTCAGCCAAAGGTACCGCCAGTCGGTCGCGAACGTCTTGGCCGGGATCGCCATGAACGTGATGGCCGAGAGTTGCGTCCCGAAGATGCTGAAGCCCGCGGCCCACCAGGGCACCCGTCCGCCCGCTTTGAAGAAGTCGTCCGTTGTTTTCTCGCGGCCCGACAGGTACACGCCCATCGCCATCAGGGCCGCCATGTACACGCCCAGGATGGCGTAGTTGACTGCGCCGAAGGGCGTCGCCAGCGTCGGCGGTTCGCCCCGCCAAGCCTTATCGGTCCGCACGCCCGGCCGCACCTCGCCGCTCGGGATGACGATGCCTCCGCCCCACCGCACGGCCGCCGTCGTCACGGGACAGGGGGCCGGGAACGTGCCGAAGCGTGTCCATGTATCGGTGATCGTGTGATAGGCGAGGACGTCCCGGCCGAAGCCGGGGTAGGTCTCGAGCCTCCGCACCTTCTTTTCTCCGAGCGTCTGGGCCCGTGCGGCGTCGCCGGCCGCGGTGGCCGCGGCGATGGCGCGGTCCAGGTCCTCCAGTTCCAGGAAGAGCCGTCCGTCGTCCCCGCCGAAGACCAGGATGTGGTTCGCGCCGGAGGCGATCGCGGGCGCAGCCATGAGGCACTGCGGCGGCCCGCCGCCGGGCGTCACGTCGCCCAGGCGGGTCCACCGGCCGGTTCGCGGCTTGAACGCATAGGCGTCGGTCAGCACCTCGGTCGGCTTTCCGGGCGCCACGTTGCGGCCGCTCGCGAGGTAGAAGCCGTCGGCGGCGCCGTCGCTTTGTCCGGCGGCCACGGCCAGGATTCGCGGCGGGCCGGGCCAGGGGGCGAGTTCCTCCCATCCCCAGCCGGTCGGCGGCGTTGCGGAGGCCGAAGCCAGGCGCGACAGGTTCAGCCGCCAGACGTTCCGCGTGGCCCGGGCGTCCTGCAGGGTCTCCTGGCCGCCGGCCACGAAGATGGCATCGCCGACCTTCGCCGCCGCCATGAAGGCGAGCGGCCGGGGCAGGGCGGGCAGGGCCGCGAACGTGAGGCGCGAGCCGTCCCAACGGGCCAGCCAAACCTCGCGGAAGCACCGCTCGGCGTCGCAGCCGCCGATCAGCACGATGCCGTGTTCGGTGCCGACGCTGGCGCCGTACGCGGCCGGCCGCGGCAGCCGGAAGTCGTCCTGGGTCCGCCAGCGCAGGGGGGTGTCGCCCCGGTTCTCCAGGACGAAATACGCGTCGTGCCAGACCTTCCGGCCGCCTTGCCACGGCGGGGCGTCGGGGAAGTTCGCGCCGCCGGCCACGACCAGCACGCCGCGATGGACGCCGACGAACGGACCGGCGACGCCGGGCTGGAGGTCGCGGCCCGGTGCGGGGGGCAAGGGGGCCAGTTCCCGCCACGCCAGCAGGTCCGCCGGCGGCCAGGGATGCGCCGCGGCGGCGGCCGAGGCCATCGCCAGGACCAGGATCAAGAATGTCGCAAGCGTGCGGGGCATGGCGTCTCCAATCGTCTTCGGGCGAAGCCGCTCAGCCGAGGCGTGCACAGCCTACCGGTTCCGGCCGGGCGATGCAACGAAATGCCGGACGCCCTCGGTCTTAGTTTGTCCCCATGCGCCCGCCGCGTCCCTGTTCCCTTTGGACCCCTTTGGGGGCGAGGCGCGTGTCGTTCCTCGCCGCGCCGTGGCGGGGGTCCGCCATGGCGCGCGGGGGGGCGTGAACGGCACAATACGCGCCCAGTAAACTGGGCGGCTAAATGTGGCGGGGGTCCGCCACGGCGCGCGGGGGAAACTCCTGGCGTGGATTGGCTTGACGCGGGGGCGGAAAAGGGGTAGAATTCAGCGAGTCTGTGGCGCGGGAATGGTGTTGAAAGAGCAGGCCCCATTCAGGGGCGAGGCATCTTTCGGAGGGGGGCGGAGCAAGGCGAATCCCAGGGGTCGGCGAACGAGAAAGAGAGGTGGACGGTGGCAGACGGACGAATGACGCGGCGGGATTTTCTTCAGACGAGCGCCTCGGCGGCAGCGGCGGGGGGGCTGGCCATGGGGATCGGCGCCCTCGGCCCGAATGAGGCCCAGGCGGCCGGCGCGAGCGACGTCGCCAAGACGCGCAGTTACAATCCCGGGATGGAATACCGTCGGCTGGGGAAAACCGGCCTCTGGATCTCGGCGGTGTGCCTGGGCGGGCACTGGAAGCGGATCGACAAGGCCATCGGCCATACCGGCAAGGGCATTTTCGGCGGCGACTTCAAAGACCCGGACTTTCAGAAGAACCGCTACGACCTCGTCACCCGATGCACCGAGGTCGGAATGAACTATATCGACGCGTGTACCATCGAAGAGGTCCGGGCATATAGCAAGGCGCTCCAGGGCCGCCGCGAGGCGATGTATCTGGGATGCTCGTGGTACGAGAACGAGTTGCGCAACAAGGGTTGCCGCACGGCCGAGGGCCTGCTCGGAACGCTGGACAAGGGGATGAAAGAAGCGGGACTGGAGTACGTGGACCTGTGGCGGATCACGATGCACGAGCGAAGCGGCCAACACACCGAGGCCGAGGTCCAGGAGATGATGAAGGCGCTGGAGACGGCGAAGAAGCAGGGCAAGGCGCGGTTCACGGGCTTTTCGTCGCACGATCGCCCGCA
>JAPLMM010000018.1 GCA_026387035.1 Planctomycetota bacterium | reverse complement strand
GACCAGGGCCATCGCGATGCCCACCAACAGGACCGCCAATCCTCCGAGCCGCACGCACAGTCTCATCGCATCGCCACCTGTTCTCCGGCCGCGGCCGCCTCGACGCCCTCGAGCAGCACGATGCGCTGCCCGGCGCGCAGTTTCGTCGCGTCCGGCACGAGGTGCTTGTTCTTCAGGTGCAGGAGCGAAGCGTAGCGCGCGTTGCCGTACAGGCGTTCGGCAATGCCGTAGAACGTATCGCCCGCGCGGACGGTATAGGTGGCGGGAAGCGGCGACGGCGCCTCCACCAGGTCCGACCGATTTCCGAGCATCTCCGCCAGTTCGTCCGCCGTCACCGTCCGCACGCCGTCGGACTCGGTCGCCGGCACCGTGGCCGGAGCCGGCGAAGCCTCCATGCCGGGGATCGCCAGTTCCTGACCGGCCCTCAGGCGGTCCGGATCCGAGAGGACGCTGCGGTTGGCCTCGTAGATTCGCCGCCACAGGCGGTCGCCCTGGGTCCCGTAGAAGCGACGGGCGATCAGCACAAGCGAATCGTTCGCCCGGACGACGTACGTCGGTGCCGCCGGGGCGGGCTCCTTCGCGCGCTCGGCTTCGCGCGCGGGCGGCGATCCGCCCTCCGCCGGACCTTCGCCCGGCGTCTCGCGGACCGGCGTCACCGCCTCGATCGGGCCGGCGGCAATCACGCCCACTTCGCTGACTGTTCTGGCCGGCGGCTCCGTCTCCCGGATGGAACCCGGGGCCGGCAACCGCTCCTCCAGCGCCTCACGTGCCGCCGGCCCTTCTTGGCGCGGACCGGCGGGCGCAATGTCCAGGACGCTGTGCTCGATGAACGGGTCCACGTCGTGGCGAAGGGCCCGGGCCATCGTCCGGTACTTCTGGCTTTCGCCGACCGGGAGATTGGCGTGGCCGACAACCTCGCTGCCGGCTCGAAAACTCAGAATCAGACCAAAAAGCCCGATGAAGATCAGACCGACCAGGAGTCCCACTTTGGTTTCACGCGACACGGTACGTCTCCCACTAGAGTTGCGTCCGTTTTCCAACGGCACCCGACACCCGGCGAAGGCCGCCCGTTTTGTCGGCACAGGCACGGGCGGTGATGTCCCGCTCTATAGCGAACCGGTGGACGGGCCGACCCGTTCCGCCACGCGGAGCCTGGCACTTCGGCTCCGCGGGTTGGCGCGGATTTCGGCCTCGGTGGGCGTGATCGGCTTGCGGACCGGCAATGACGCCACGCCGGCCCCAGCCGCCTCGCGGAATCGCTGCTTCACGATCCGGTCTTCCCCACTGTGATACGCGAGGACGACCACGCGGCCACCGGGTTTCAAAAAGTCAAAGATCCTCTCGCAGAACTTCTCCAGGCTGCCGTACTCCTCGTTGACGGCGATCCGCAGCGCCTGAAACACCCGCGTCGCCGGGTGAATCCTCTTGCGGTGCCGGTACGGCGCCGGCTGCGCGGCGGCGACGACGTCGGCCAACTCGTCCGTCCGATGAATCGGGCGACGCTTCCGCACCTCGACGATGGCCCGCGCAATCCGCCGCGCGTAAGGCTGATCCCCGTACTTGCTAAAGAGCGCCGCCAGCCGATCCACGTCCCAGCGGTTGACGATCTCGTCCGCCGTCAGCCCTTCGCTCCGGTCGAACCGCATGTCCAGCGGACCCGGACGCTGAAGGCTGAAACCCCGCTCCGCATCGGCCAGTTGCAGGCTCGAAAGCCCCAGGTCCACGAGGGCCCCGTCGAGCCGGTCCACAGCCGCCTGGTTCAGGGCTTGGTCGAAATCGCAGAAGTTGGCGTGAAAGTACGACACGTCTCCCCGGCGTCCGAATCGGGCGATCAGGCGCTCGAGGGCCTCACGGTCGCGGTCCAGCAGGATCATCCGCCCGCCGGGCCGAATCCGCTCCATCAGGGCTTCCGCGTGGCCGCCGCCGCCGGCCGTCCCGTCCAGAATCGTCGCCCCGGGCCTCGGCGAGAGGTACTCGATCACCTCGTCGAGCATCACCGGGACGTGCACGGGCGTCTCATCCACCCGGAGCCCCGCCTTCCCCACCTAGTGGACCAGCGCGCTCAGGGTCGCCCCCGCATCCAGCCGGGCCAGCAGCGAACGGACGTCCGGCGACAGGCTCACCTCCCCGTACGCCCCGCCGCGCGATTGCACCCGCGCCAGACGCGTCTGAAGGCGATCCAGTTCCCGCCGAAGCCGGTCCGGCGACATCGACGCCTCCGCTTCGGGTTGCCGAAGCGCCCGACGCACCAGACCCCATCCCTGTGCCTCCGCTTGTCGGTCCATGGCTTCCTTGCCTCCCTCTCCCTGCGTTACCCCGTTGTCCGACCTGCTCTCGCGACTTACCCACGAACGGGCAAGGCCGCCCATCCCGGCGCGCCGGGATGGGTGACCTCCCAAGGGGGCTCTATGTCGGCTGCTCATCCATCGCGTCCGGCTCCTCGGCCGCCCGGCTCTCGGCCAGTTCCATCGCACGCACCGCCAGCGTGTCGTGCTCCGGAAGGCGAATCTTCACGAACGCGTCCCACCTCTCGCGGTCCCAGATTTCCAGATGGTCCTGGCACCCGACGATGGCGCACTCTTTCTTGATGCCGCCGCGCACCAGCAACTTCTCCGGGATCAGCACCCGCCCCAGCCGGTCCACCTCGACGTGCTCCGCCAGGCCGTAGCGCAGACGCTTGTAGTCCCGCACTTCCTTTGCCGCCCGAAGTTCCGTGTCCACGAGCACCGGCGCGAGTTTCTCGTACGACGCGGGCGTGTACAGACACAGGACGCCGTCGAAATCGATGAACGCGAAGAACCCCTCGCCCTCGGTCTTGGCGTCGATCGCCTCGCGCAACTTCGCCGGCACGGTCAGGCGCGATTTCGCGTCGACGGCATGGAAGTATTCGCCACTCAGGACGAGCGCCGGCGACTCGAGCGAACCCGCTTTTTGCCCACTTCGGCCCACTTGTGTTTCCCCACTTGGGCCAAGGCGTGATTTGAACTGCGCCTTGCTAGGATTGACTATCGCCAATCGCCCACCGGGCCGTCAAGACATTTTTTCAGAATTTTTTTCTCCTTCCCTAACAGAATCCGAACACCCAGCCACGCCACACAACACGCCTCCCGTCAGCCTCCAGCGCGGGGATACCACATGGCGTGGAACCACGAGCAACGCGACTCCAGCGGTGGGAAGACAGCCGAGTCTGGACGGGACCGACCGCGAGAATGAAAAAGCCGGATGGCGAGAGGAGAATTTTTTTCGGCGAAACGCTTTTTCGCGACAAAATGACCCGGCGCGCGATCCGCCTAACGAACGCGCCGGACGACGAGCGTCCGTGCAAAGCGGTCGCCCACGCGCTGCCTGCGCGGACCGATCAGGATGGAAGCGAGGCCCAGCAGGTAGAAGGCCGGCATCTCATCGACGAGCCGCGTCACGTTGCGCACCACCGATTGCTTCCACGTGATGGCGCCGCCGTTCTCGCCGCGCACCTCGATGCCGAGGATCGCCTTGCCGAGCGTGCGTCCCGTGGCGCCCTCGGCCACGGTGAAGTAGAGGACCACGAGGCCGAGGCGCGCGAGTTCGAGGATTACCATTTTCTGCCAGGGCACCGGCTCGCCGCGCATGAACCGCTCGGGAAGGTCGGGACCGACGGCCAGAATGAAAGGCGCGAGCAAGAGGGCAACGAGGAAATAGTCGATGGCCAGAGCGGCCCCTCGGCGGACAAGCGACGCGCCGATCGGCGGCGCGGCTTCAGCGGCGCCAGCGACTGTGCGGCGCTCGCGTTCCATGCGCGATCGCCAGGCGAGGAGCAGGACGACGCCGGCGAACATCGCCGCCATCACCGCCAGGCTGATCGCCCGCTCGTTGCCGGCCGGTTTGCCCGAAGGTTCGCCCATTGGAACAGGAAGAAAGTCGCCGACCTTGACCGCGCGGACGTCGAGCGTCGCGATCCTCGGGCCGTCGGCGGGAGCGGCGAGGACATACAGTTGCGCCCCTTGCCGCGCGATCGCGAGGGGCCCGGCGGGGATCGGGCCGGCCAGTTCGCCCGCTTCGTGGAAGTCCTCGTCGGCTGTCGCGTAGGTCGCGAGCGTCCAGGGACCCTCGTTCGCACCCGCCGGTTTTCGATAGAGACAGACGAAGTCGTCCCCGGCCGCGGCCACGAGCGGCGCCGACGCCACCTGGAGGCGCGAGAGGACCCGGTGCCAGCGGTCTAGTTTTTTATAAACGAAAGCGACGCGCTGGTCCGCCGAGGGACCGCTGAACGTCGGCACTTCCTCGCGCCAGACGAGGTAAAGGCGATCCTGAAAGCGAACAGCACAGGGATCGCGGACCTTGGCGGTTTCGATGACGACCTGCATTCGCCGCCCTTGCCACTCGCCGTTCTCGAACCGCGCGTGGATCGGGTCGCCCGCCTTGTCCCATCCGAAGGCGTCGGCGGCCAGGCCGTCTTCGCAGGCCGCAACGGGCGTCCAGGCGGGCAGGGGCGAAGGATGAATGATCGGTTCCGACGTGCCGAAGAGTCCGTAGCGACCCGTGGGGAAGAAAACGAGCAACTGTTCGCGCCAGGCGGCCAGGGCCGCGGGCGTGCCGTGCCCTTCGCCGCTCAGCGACGCGGGCCAGGCGCCGGCCGCATCGCGCTGGGCGTAGCGAAACCCCGGCCGGCCGCCGACCTCCGCCGCCGCCACGACGTACAGATTGTTCCCACGACGTACAGATTGTTCGCATTTCCGGCGGCGGCGAGCCGCGACGCCGGCGCGGCCTGCGGAGGCGAGGCCGGTGCGCATCCCGCCGCCACGAGCGCCGCCGCCAGCACCAGTCCCATCAATCGCATAGCGCCGCACCGAGAAAAAAGGCTACGGAACATTCGCGGCGCCGACCGCCGGCACCGCCGAAAGTATCGTACTTGGCGCGGGGGGACGGGTCAAGGCGCAGAGGGCCGTAGTTTGCTAGCCCCGAGCGCCAGCGAGGGGTAAGCGGTGAATGACGAAATCCGGATAACGAAAAAACTTGAAAAGAGCACAGCACACGCATAGGTTTTCATCGACAAGATGGGCGGCCCCGATTCGGGAGGGGTGCGATGAAGAAAAGCAAGTCCTGGGCGGCGCGCCCGACCGAGAGAGCGGCATCATGGATCCGTTCGGGGGCATGAAGATGCCCTCCTGGTTTTCCCCCCAGGATATTGCCATTTTTCGAACGAACCCGTACTTTAAATCAGTGTACGAATAGGAGCGATACCATGCGACGAATAACCTGGATGATTCTGTTTGTGCCTTGTCTTGCGCTCAGCGGATCGGACGGCGCGACCCCGGAGCCGCCCCGCAGGATGGAACTCGAGTTGCTGACGAAGGCGGGTGGGGAGCGCGCGGGGTTCCTGCCGGCCGAGCCTATCGAGGCCCGCTTGCTGATCCGGCAGGGTAAGGATAAACCAATCCCGCCGCCGCAACTCGCGCTGCACATTGGCCAGGAAACCATCTCCGAGCAAATGCTGTTCGGTCCGCCCCGGCTGCGGCAGAACGATGAGGAAGAGGATCAGATTTTCGAGTACATTTTTCTGATTTCTTTAACGCCTGAGACGCCTAAGCCTGATGCCCCGCGCGTCCGGTTCCTACTCGAGAAACCCGGGCAATACCCCGTCTGGGTTGAAGATAGACAGTCGGGGCAGGTCACGAACCGCATCAACGTGACGGTCCAGTCCCTGGATGACGTAGAGACGCAGAAGGCCTTCGAGGCCTACAAGCGTGTGCTGGTCCTCGACCTTGGCAAAAAAGACCGGGGAACCACGGGACAAGAGCTGGACAAGTTCCTTGAGCAGTTTGGCTCATCGCCATATGCCCCCCTTGTCCGTGTGTCCAGGGGGATTCGGAAGATCGACGAACTCAAGACTCAGCGCATGCAGAGCAAGGAAGACTTCGACAAGCGCCGGCAGTCCCTGGCCGCCCTGGCACCGTACTTCGAGCAGGCCCTGGCGGCCAAGCCGAACTCCTCGGTGGAGTACCGCGCCCAATTCTACTTGGCGATGACGAAGGCCTGGGGGAAAGACTACGCCGCCGCCAAGCAGTTGCTCCGGGATCTCCTTGACCGGTTCCCGGCAGGACCGAACAACGAAGACGCCAAGAAACTTCTCAAGGAAGTGGAGGGCCATCTTGATGAATGAGAAGTACGCTGAGAACCGTTCCACCGGCCGATCTCGGCCGGTTGGATTGGAGCCACGAAGGGCCCTTGAAGGCGGGGTCGGGTCACATGGGTTGGGCAACCGCTGCGGTCGGCGAAGGCGAATTTTACCCTCACCCTACCCCTCTCCCGTCAAGGGAGAGGAAAGATGAAAGGATGTTTTCAGCAGAGCAAAACCGCTCCTAGAACCCCTTGACGAACATCACGCCGCCCGCATTTCGGTCGGCGTAGGGCAACACATAGAAGCCGCCGATCTCGGGGAGTTCGCCTTTGACGACGCTGTGCCCGACCACGTAGCCGAGCGCAGCCCCGAAGACCAGGTCCGAGAGGTCGTGCTCGCGGTCCTGGAGCCGCGTCGCCGCCGAATAGCCGGCCA
>JAPLMM010000017.1 GCA_026387035.1 Planctomycetota bacterium | reverse complement strand
CCGTTGGAGTCCCGCTGGTGGAGGTAGTAGCCCTTGTAGTCGTAGTCGGCCAGGACGGTCGAGTCGTCGTCGGTGATGGTGTCCAGGCGGTGGAGGCCGTCGTGGCTGAAGGTGATGTACCGGCTGTTGGGGTAGGTCAGCTTGCTGCGCATGCCGTCGGTGTTGAAGATGCTGGCGACGGCGCCGATCTGGCTGCCATTGAGGTAGTGCGTCTCGGTGACGGTGGTCTCGGCCGTGTCGTCGTCCCAGGCGTAGCCGTAGGTGACCTTGGAGTACTCGTCGCTGACCTTGCCGTTGTTGTCGGTGACCTGGGTCAGCCGGCCGATGCCGTCGTAGGCGGCGGTGACCTTGCCGGTGCCGACCAGGCCCGTGCCGCTGATGCTTTCCTGGGCGATCCACCCGGAGCCGTCGGCGGTGTAGGTGGTGGTCCAGGCCCGCTGGTCGGTGCGGGTGGCGGGGATGCCGTCGCGGCCGAAGGCGTAGGTGATCTCGCCGGTTTCGGGATAGGTGATCTTGGTTACCGCCGAGGCGTCCACGGTGTCGGTGTGCCAGAACTTGGTGACCTGGTCTGCCTCGGCGCCGTTGGCGGCGGTGATGGAGTCGTAGTAGCCCGAGGAGTACTGATCATATAGGTAGGTGGTGGTCCGCTCGATGTGACCACTGCCCTGGTCCTCGACCACCGAGACCACCCGGCCGAGCCTGTCCTGGGTCGTCTGGGTGACGGTGCCCGCCGGATCGGTGAAGTCCATCAACGGGCCGGTGCCGGCGGCGTAGCCGTAGCCGTACTTGCTGACCAGGCATGTGCTGGAGGATGAAGCCGGCTCGGCGCCGGGCGCTTTCACTTCGCCTCCTGGACCTTCCATTCGAGGAGGCCGCCGGAGCGCCCCGGCTGCAACTGGACTTCAATCCGCAGGCCTTCCGCGAGGACCGGCTCGAACGCCAGGCGGTTGAACTGGTCCTTCTTCGTGCCCGGCTCGGCGTCTGTCTTGACGGGTTTCCATTCGCCGCCGTCCTTGTAGAGGAGGCGCCAGGATTTCGGGGCGCGGAACTGGCCCAGGCCGATGTCGTCGAACCAGTACACCTCGATGGCCGAAACGGTCGCCGGCTTGGAAAATTCATACTCAACCCACTCGGCCGTACCCAGGTGGTCCCACCACGTGAATCGCGGGATCGCGCTGTCGCCGCTCCCGCTCGGTTCCACCTGGTCGTTGAGGGCCGCGATCGTGTCGCCGGGATTCGAGTGCGAGGCGCGGGCGCGGCTCCGCGACGCCAGCGTTGGCGCCGAAGCCGGCTTCAGAGCCTTCGATTCGTCGCGCGCGAGCCAGACGGCCATTTCGCACGGACCGCGATGCGCCCAGGCATAATACGGAATGGCCGTCAGTTCGACCGGCGTCCGGCGGATCGACCCGTCCTCGTTCCGCGCGAGCGACTCCGCCCGGCCCGTGACGACCGCCACGCCGCCCAGGAGGTCCTTGCGGAACCGGGCCTCGAGCCTCGCGCCGTCCGGCACAAGGAGAGCGCCCAGGCTCCCGCCGTTGTCGATCCCTTCGGCGCAGTAAACGACGGGCCCCCGCTCGAGGGCGACGCGGCCGGCGTCGTCCTTGACAGCCTCGTGGGCGACGACGCGCCGCACGGGCATCGGAAGCGAAAGGCTTATCACGTCGCCGCTCTTCCACCGGCGCCGAAGGCGCGCGAAACCTTTCTCGACCTCCAGCGCGACGGGCTTGGAATTGACCTGGAGCGCGACGGCCTCGTCGCTCCGGTCGAGAAACGCGTAAAGGTCGCTCGGCACAACTTCGTTCCTCGCCCAGCCGGGGATGCGGACGTTGATGGTAAACTCGGCCTCCGTTTTGGGCTCGACCGTGATGCGGACCTCGCCGTCCCACGGGTAGTTCGTCTCCTGGCGGAGCACGACGGCGCTCGCGCCCAGCGGGACGGTCGCGCTTCCGCCGATGAAGAGGTTCACATAGACGGCGTCGGCGGTGTGCGCGTAGGCGTAGCCCGGCACGGAGGGGATGAATCGCGCCACGTTGGGGGGGCAGCAGGCGCAGCCGAACCATGCCTGGCGCTCGCGGCCGCGGCGGTCGGCGGCCAGCGGGTTCGGATAGAAGAAGCGGTCGCCCGCGAGCGAGATGCCCGAGAGGAACCCGTTGTAGATGACGCGTTCGAGGACGTCGAGGTACTTGGCGTCGCCCTCGAGGAGGAACAGGCGGTGGTTCCAGAGGGCGTTGGCGATGGCGGCGCACGTCTCGTTGTAGGCCGACGCGTTGGGCAGTTCGTAGTCGTCGCCGAACGATTCGCGATGCCCGCGCGCCCCGATGCCCCCTGTGATGTAGAGTTTGCGCCCGACGACGTTTTCCCAGAGGCAGCCGACGGCCCGCCGGTACGCCTCGTCGCCCGTGAGGGCGGCGACGTCGGCCATCGCCGAGTACATGTACCCGGCCCGGACGGCATGGCCGACAGCCTCGCTTTGCTCGACGACCGGCTTGTGGTCCTGGCTGTACGGGCCGTAAAGTTTGTGCCCCTCCGGCCGGCCGCGCTGGTCCAGGAAGAACTTCGCAAGGTCCAGGTAGCGCCGCTCGCCGGTCGCGCGGTAGAGGCGCACGAGGCCGATTTCCACTACCTGGCAGCCCGGCGGGTCGCGGCGCTTGCCGGGGCCGAACACCGAATCGATGTAGTCCGCCAGCCGGATCGCCACATCCAGCAGTTTTCGTTTGCCTGTGGCCTCGTGGTACGCGACGGCCGCCTCTATCAGGTGGCCCGCGCAGTAGAGTTCGTGGTTCGCGGCGATGTTGGTCCAGCGTTTTTCCGGCTGATGTTCTGGCACGGAGTAGAATGTGTAGAGATAGCCATCATCCCATTGGGCGGCGGCGATCTTGCCGACGACGCCGTCCACGTACTTCTCCAGGTCCGCGTCGGGGCGGAGTTTCAGGCAATACGCGGCCCCCTCGATCACCTTGTACACGTCCGAGTCGTTGAAGAAGATGCCCTCGAACTTTCCCTTCTCGAGGCCGGCGGCCTTTGCGAAGTTGCTGATGCGGCCCGTCTCCTCGCATTTCTTGAAAGCGTATGGGACCGTCACCGTGCGGTTCGTCTCGAGCCGCGGGCCCCAGAACCCGTCGGACACGGTGACCGCACTAAACGGGACGGGCTGAAGAGGATAATCCTTCGGCGCTTCCGCCGACCAGGCCGGACCGAGAATCACCAGCACGGCGCAGGCTCCGGCGAGTCGCAAGCAAGCGTTCATGGCTGGCTCCTACTTTTTCTGTTCCTGGATTTCGACGATGCCCACGTCAATGAACTGGCCGCCCCCCGTCTGGCGGCAATGCACCGCGATCGTGTTCTTGCCCGGCTTGAGGGCGGCCTTGCCTTCCGGCGTCAGCGGCGCCTCCACGTACTCCGAGGTGAAGCCCGGGAACTTGCCCGCCAGGACGCCGTTGATGTAGATTTCCGCGTCCTCGTCGTGGTGGACGCGCAGGCTGAGTTTGCTGAAAGGCCCGTCGGGTATCGTGATTTCACGCCGCAGCCAGACGTCGGAAGTTTTCCACTCGGTCCCGACGACGGCGCCCGACGTTGCCGCGGTGCCGAAGCCGCCGGGGCCCTTCTTCCATGCCGCATCGTCGAAGCCGGGCTTGGTCCAGTCGTCGGCGGGCTTGTCGAAGGTGTACCGCCACTCGGCGGCCTTCTCCTCGGAGGTCGGCACGACATTCTTTACGATGGGCGGCGGGGGGATGCGCGAGAAGTCGCCCTGGTTGACGGCCGCCACGCGCTCCAGGTCCGGCTTGATGATGGCGCGGTCGTACGTCAGCAGGCCGTTGCACTCGATCTCGACGTCGGTTGTCTGGGTGTAGACGGCGGCCGAGAGGCCGGCGGTGTCTCTCAACTTGTAGGCCGCCTGGAGGAGCCGCTCGTAACTGGCCGTGAGTTCGTCGCGGTCGGCCATGCCTTTGTAGCCCCAGTGCTCCTTCTTCCAGGTGTGGCCTTCGATGCCGAGGCCGAGGCCGCCGAACTCGCCGAGGACGGCCGCCCGCGCGGGCTCCGGCTTCGGCGACCGCGGGTTCGGGTAACTGTGGATATCGTGCACGTCGCCGCAGTTCTTGTCGGCCCAGCCCGAGGCGCAGTTGACGAGGCGGCTCGGGTCCATGTCCTTGACGAGTTTGCTGTACCGCTCGGTGTCGTGCTGGCCCCAGCCCTCGTTGAAGACGACCCACATGATGATCGAGGGGTGGTTGCGGAAACCCTCGACCAGCGCCTTGAGTTCGCCCTCGAACTGCTTCTTGGCCTCGGGCGTCGCGTTGTTGCCGCTGGGCATGTCCTGCCAGACCATGAGGCCGAGTTTGTCGCACCAGTAGTACCAGCGGTCGGGCTCGATCTTGACGTGCTTGCGGGCCATGTTCATGCCGAGTTTCCGGGTGATCTCGACGTCGTACTTGAAGGCCTCGTCCGTCGGGGCGATGTAGAGGCCGTCCGGCCACCAGCCCTGGTCCAGCGGCCCGACCTGCATGAGAAAAGAGCCGTTGAGCAGCATCCGCGTGACGCCCTTGTCATCCTTGCCGATCTCGATCTTGCGCATGCCGAAGTAACTGGCGACCGCGTCGACGACCTTCCCGTTGGCGCACAGTTGCACCTTGAGGTCGTAGAGATGAGGCGTGTCGGGCGACCAGAGTTTCGCGTCGGGCACGGCCAGGCGGAGTTCGGCGCCGGCCTTGCCCGAAACCTTGCCGACCGCCTTGCCGCCGTCGGTGGCGACGGCCTCGACGGTCAGGGCGTCGCCATCGCCCGCCGCGCTGGCGGTCAGCCGCAGACACTTGCCGTCCACGTCGGGGGTGAGCACCAGCCGGCCGATGTGCGCCTTGGGCACCGGCTCCAGCCAGACGGTCTGCCAAATCCCCGTGACCGCGGTGTACCAGATGCCGTGGGGCTTCAGGACCTGCTTGCCGCGCGGCTGGTAACCCGTGTCCGTCGGGTCCCAGACGCGGACAGCGAGGTCGTTCGCGTCCTTTCGCAACTTGTCGGTCACGTCCAGCGTGAACGGGTCGTAGCCGCCGCGGTGATCGCCGATCTTCTCGCCGTTCAGGTACACCGCGGCTTCCCAGTCGACGGCCCCGAAGTGGAGGAGCAGGCGTTTGCCGCCGTCCAGGTTCGGCGTCACAAACGTGCGATGGTACCAGACGCACTTCTCGGGGCCGACCTCCTTCATCACGCCCGACAGCGCCGACTGGACGGGGAACGGTACGAGGATCTGCCCGTCGTACTTCTCCGGCTGGGGGGCGTCCTTGGCGACGATGGCGTAGTCCCAAAGGCCGTTCAGGTTCTGCCAGTCCTTGCGGACCATCTGGGGGCGCGGATACTCCGGGTGGACCTTGTCGGGCGAGACGTCCTTCGCCCATCGCGTCACGAGAGGTCCTTCCGCCGGTTTCCACTCCGCCGCCGGCGACTGGGCGCCCAGGACGAGCACGGCAAGCGATACGAGAGCGAAACGCATTGTCACCTCTCCTTTTTTCGAAGGTCGCGTCCCGGAAGCGGGTGAAAACCCGTCTGAGGCGGGCAGGTTGGGGGTTCGGCGCGACCTGCCTCCGAAGCCCCATCCGGTGCTACTCTGCGGCGATATCAGACATATCCTGTCAACTTGCTGCGCGGCGGATCGGAGTTTACCCGCCGGGGCGGGCACCCGCCGCCGAATCCGGGCCCGCGGTGGTTGCCCGTTCGGCTGCGCTGCGCTCAGGGTGAACTCCGACCCACCGCGCAAAACTTGTCTGACACCGCTTAGTACTTGCGTGTCTTAATGTCTTCCTTGGCGGTGTCCCGCGTGAAGACGCCTTCCTGGACGACGACGCGCTTCGGAATCGGCTTGCCCGCCACGAGGTCCTCGACGAGGTCAAACAGTTGCGGCCCGAGGAGCGGGTTGCACTCCACCGTG
>JAPLMM010000016.1 GCA_026387035.1 Planctomycetota bacterium | reverse complement strand
GGCGCGATGCGCCTCCTGGAGGCCGGCGTCGTCCGCACGAGCCCCAAGGACGCCCTCGCGGCCCGCCTCGCGGAAATCCGCACGGGCCTCGCGGCCGTGGTGGCCGAGTTTCGCCCCGATGCCGTCGCCGTCGAAGAACTCTACTCGCACTATAAGCACCCGCGGACGGCCATCCTGATGGGCCACGCGCGCGGCATTGTCTTTCTGGCGGCGGCGGAGGCGGGCGTCCCGGTCACCAGTTACGGCGCGACGCACATCAAGAAGGCCCTCGTGGGGAGCGGCCACGCCTCGAAGCACCAGGTCCAGCGGGCGATCCAGAGCCATTTCGGCCTCAAGAAGGCGCCGGAACCGGCGGACGTGGCCGACGCCCTGGCCGTCGCCCTTTGCCACGCCCACCGCGCCGCACGGTCCGCAATAAAAAGATGAACCGCAAAGGGCGCCAAGAACGCAAAGGACGACCGGAATCGGGGAACGGCATAACATTTGGATTCTTTGGAAAAACCCACTTTGTTTTTCTTTGCGCCCTTTGCGCCCTTTGCGGTTAAGATAGCGGCCGGATCGGACGGCCCATGATCGCACGCGTCTCGGGACAACTCGAAGAGGTCCGCGACGACCGGGTCCTCCTCTCGGCCGGGGCCCTCGCCTACGAAATCCTCGTCGCGCCGGTGACGGCCGACGACCTGAGGCCCCAAGTCGGCCGGCGCGTCACCCTCCACACCCTCGAGTACTTCGACGGCAACCCGGCCTACGGCCAGATGGTGCCGAGGCTCGTGGGGTTCCTCACGGAGACCGCGAAACGGTTCTTCGTCCGCTACGTGAGCGTCCAGGGCCTTGGCGTCGCGAAGGGCCTGAAGAGCCTCGTCGTGCCGGTGGGCGAGATCGCGGGGCGCATCGAATCGCGCGACGCGGCGCGCCTGGCGGAACTGCCGGGCATCGGCCGGCGGACGGCCGAGAAGATCATCGCGGAACTGGTCGGCAAACTGGACGAGTTCGCCCTGGCGGCCGCCGAGCGCGGGGTTGAAGTGCCCGAATCGAAGCGCGAGGCCGTCGCCGTGCTCCTGCAACTGGGCCTCGCGCGACCCGAAGCGATGGAGCGCGTGGACGCGGCCTTCGAGCGCCTCGGAAAAGAGGCAAGCGTCGAGCAATTGGTGCGCGAAGCGTTTCACCATGGAACCGCCGCCGCCGAAGGGTAGCCAAAATTCAAACGCAGAGGGCGCGGAGAACGCAGAGAACAGCAAGGATCGGGGGAACGGCCGACGGCAAAACAGTTAGCCGGAGAGTTTACTCGCCGTGATCTTGACTGCTTTTTCTCCGCGGTCTCTGCGTTCTCTGCGTTGAATACGCACCTGTTTCGAACGGGAAACGATGCCGCGTGAACGCCTGGTGAGTCCCGAGAGCCGCGGACCCGACGAGGAAGGGTTCTCGTGGAGCCTTCGGCCGAAGCGCCTCGCGGAGGTGGTCGGTCAAAGGAAACTCATCGAGAAACTCCTCATCGCCATTAAGGCCGCCAAGGGGCGCAAAGAGCCGCTCGAGCACGTCCTCCTCTACGGCCCGCCGGGCCTCGGGAAGACGACGCTCGCGCACGTCGTCGCGGCCGAGATGGGCGCGGGGATCAAAACGACCTCCGGGCCGGCGCTCACGCGGCCGGCGGACCTCGTGGGGATTCTGACGAACCTCGCCAGGGGCGACGTCCTTTTCATCGACGAGGTCCATCGCCTCGGGCCCGTGGTCGAAGAGTTCATCTACCCGGCGATGGAGGAGTTCCGGATCGACATCACGGTAGACCGTGGAAGTTTCGCGCGGACGATCAACGTGCCCTTGCAGCCGTTCACCCTGATCGGCGCGACGACGCGCGCGGGCTTTCTCTCGGCGCCGCTCAGGGAACGGTTCGGCCTCTACCACCATTTCGAGTTCTATCCGGAGGAGGACCTTCTGGAGATTGCGCGGCGGTCGGCGAAGTTGTTGGCTGTGCCGACCGAGCCGGACGCGCTCCGCGAGGTCGCCCGCCGCAGCCGGGGCACGCCGCGCGTCACCATCCGCCTGATGCGCCGGATGCGCGACTTTGCGCAGGTGAAAGGCGACGGGCGCGTGACGCCCGAGATCGCGCGCGATGCCCTCGCCATGGAGGCCGTGGACGAGAGGGGCCTCGACGACCTCGACCGCAAGTTTCTGCGGACGATCGTCGAGGTGTACGGCGGCGGGCCGGCGGGCATCGAGGCCATCGCCGCCACCTTGAACGAAGAAGTGGACACCCTGGTGGACATGGTCGAGCCGTATTTGCTGAAGATCGGTTTCGTCGGCCGGACGCGCCAGGGTCGCATCGCCACCGCCGACGCCTACAAGCACCTGGGCCTGAAAGCCCCGCCCACACCGAAGCGCAGCAAGAAAGCCGCCGGCGGTGAAGGGAACTTGTTCGACCCTACGGCATAGAGGCATCCGGCTTCGGAGCGTCCTGCCGCACTGCCGCGTCAGGCGATATCTCGCGCGACACCCTCAGGTTCCGCCCGTCCGGCAAGGCCACTCGGAATGTCACCCGGATCGCCTGAATATCCTGCAACTGACCTTCCCCTATCAGGCGTTTCAGAATCTCAGCAGCACCCGTGGTGATCACCTCGCCGGACTCAAACTTCCGCCATTCTGAGGGTCCGCCCCCTATGCCGAGGTGCCTGAAGCGGTTGCCCGGCTGATACCGTATATCAACTCCGCGCAAATCGGCTCGACAGACAACGCTGCCGGGCGTTATCTTTTTGAGAACAAGGCCGGTTCCGCCGGACAGAAACTCAACCGTGAAGTCCTCGTCGGTGACCTCTTGTTTCACGGCAGCCAGTTTCTCGCCGTCCGTCATGCCGGTCAGGAAAAGCGTCCGGGGATACTCGATAAAGATGCGGCGGCTGATCTCGTCCGCAAGGTCCGTTCCGGTCTTTTCGAGGCCCGCGCGGAGCGCCTTGCCGTCGTCCGAATCCGCCGGGACAGGAATCACCAGACTACCGTGGTCGTTCCGCGGAGACATCATGTAGGCCACGTCCAGCAGGGCCTCGCGGTTCTCGTCCTTGGCCACCAGTCGCAAAAAGTTCGGAAAACCCGGCCGATCGCAATCGAGGAAAACCAGCGGCGCGATACCGGGGATTCCATCGGGCACGTTCGTGCAGATCATCCGCCTCGGCTCGCCGCTCTCGGCGAACTCTCGAAGGCAATCGATCGCCCAGTCGAATCCGCGCGCCTCGCCCGCGAGGGCGGCCAGCCGGGCGGCTGCCAGGTGTTGATCCCTCTCCGCCATGCCATGCAGGCGCGAGGCGG
>JAPLMM010000015.1 GCA_026387035.1 Planctomycetota bacterium | reverse complement strand
CCGGCACGGAGATGCATGAACCGATGGCGTGGACGGTGCCCTTCGGCAAGGGCCGCGTCTTCGTCACGGTGCTCGGCCACGCCGTGCCCGAGACGACCGCGCCGGACACGACGATCCTGCTGGAGCGCGGCGCGGAGTGGGTGGCCACGGGCGCGGTCACGATCCCCGCTCCGGCCGACCTGAAGTAACGGCGATTTGACACAGCCCTTGCCATTGAAAGGAGTTCAGGCATGGTTCGCACATTTTGCTGTTTGCTGGCCTTCGGCGCGATCGGGCTTGCACTGGCGTCGTCCGCGCCGGCTGCGGATGCGGCCAAGATCAACGTGCTCATCATCGATGGCCAGAACAACCACGACTGGAAGGCGACCACGCCGCCAATCAAGGCGATGCTCGAGAAGACCGGGCGGTTCAACGTCGAGGTGCTGACGAGTCCGCCCAAGGACGCCCCCGCGGAGCAGTGGGCCGGGTTCAAGCCCGACTTCTCGAAGTACGGCGTCGTCTTCTCGAATTATAACGGCCAGCCCTGGCCCGAAGAGGTCAACAAGGCCTTCGAGAAGTACATGGAGAACGGCGGCGGCCTGGTCGTGTATCACGCGGCCAACAATGCGTTCACCAAGTGGGAAGCGTGGGCGAAGATGGTCGCCCTCCTGTGGCAGGGACCTGCCACAGGAGCCCGCCTCTACATGGATGACGCCGGCAAGGTCGTCCGCCAGGAGAAGGGCGAGGGGCCCGGCGCCGGTCACGGGCCGCAGTGGGCCTACCCCGTCCGGGTCCGCGACAAGGACCATCCGATTACCAGGGGCCTGCCCGAAAAGTGGGGGCATGCCAAGGACGAACTGTACCAGGCCATGCGCGGCCCGGCCGAGAATATTCACATCCTGGTCACGGCCTGGGCCGACCCGGCCCGGAAGGGCACCGGCGGGCACGAGCCGATGGTCTTCACCGTGACCTACGGCAAGGGTCGCGTCTTCGTAAACCTCCTGGGCCACGACGCCACGAGTGTCGTTCATCCCGGCTGCGCAGCGCTGATGATCCGCGGGACGGAGTGGGCGGCCACGGGCGCGGTCACGATCCCGCCGCCGGCGGACATCGCGGCTTCTCCGGCGACGAAGTAGCCGCAACCGCCGGCTGCAAGCCGCCCGCTTCAGGCTTGAGGCTGGAATCTTGGCGCCTGGGGCGCTGTTCTCGGGCACTCGGGGGCTCAGGGACTCAGAAACTAATTCACTAATCTCCAAATGGGTATCCGTCATGGCAAGGACAACGTTCGGCGTTGTGGTGGGCACCCGCGGCTTCTTTCCGACGAGACTGGCGCAGGAGGGGCGCCTCGAGATCCTGCGGATTCTGAAGGAAGAAGGCTTCGAAACCGTCTGCCTCGGCGCGCGTGAGGCGGACCGGTTCGGCGAAGGTTTCTGCGACGGGGGCTTCTTGTTTGCGTCCCGCGCCGGGAGGTAGTATAGGTGGCGAACGGTGCCGCTCGCCTTGCCGACGTCGGGCGGCGCGGCGAGAGGGGGGCGGCAGCCTGCGTCGACACGAGGGTTCGCTCACACATCGGGAGAGCCGAGAGGAGACGGACGATGGGAGCGGTGTACGACGCGATGGTCCGGTTCTTCCGGGAGGACGATTGGAAATTCGAACAGGTCGAAGGCAAGCCTATCCTGCGGATGGGGTTCGCGGGCGACAACGGCAAGTGGACGTGCATTGCGCGGGCCGTCGAGGAGGCGGACCAGTTCATCTTCTACTCCATCGCCCCGATCAACGTGCCTGAAGACAAGCGGCGGGAGATGGCCGAGTTCATCACCCGCGCCAACTACGGAATGCGCATCGGGAACTTCGAGATGGACTTTTCGGACGGCGAACTGCGATACAAGTCAAGCATCGACGTCGAAGACGATCGCCTGAGTTCCCCCCTCATCAAGCACATGGTCTACCCGAACGTGCTGATGATGGACAAGTACCTGCCCGGCATCATGGCCATCCTTTACGGGAACAAGACGGCCCAGCAGGCCATTGCGGAAATCGAGGCCTAGTTCGGCGTGCCCCGGCAACCCCTTGGCGGGGCCCGGCCCGCACGCGAATCGCGGAAGCGAGAATGACTTTTCTCGGCAACTGCCGGGCCACCGGCATCGGAAGCCTGCCCCACACGGACGCCCGTGCGGCCGTGGAAGCGGTTTTTTCCTTTTCGCCGGACCTCCCCTACTGGCC
>JAPLMM010000014.1 GCA_026387035.1 Planctomycetota bacterium | reverse complement strand
CTGGACATTATCGAAGTAGCCGCCGGGATTCGGGACAGCGACCAAGGGCTTAGCAGGGGGCGTACCAGCGGCCGTCCCAAGATATCTGCCATCTCCGCCGTATAGGCGGGCAGATGGGTAGTTACAGTGCTGAACGAGGGGACCCGGGAAGACGTAGTCGAGGTCGAAAGTGTTCCACTGGTCGGGCGTAATAACCGGCGATATTACAGGGGTTATTGGGACTAATGGAGGCTCCACGTTCGGGTTTTCATAGAATCTGGGATCCAGAGGCCGGAGCGCGGTAGGCTGACCCGACGGATTCGAGTTACTATCCAAAAACCGCTCGCGGGCCGCAGATTGCCGTTGTTCTGTGAGGCAACATTCACATAGTAGGGGTTGTTGAAGTTGGCCCACACCCTGGCACTGGGGTTGTTTGCGTCAATAAATGGATTCGGAATCGCGGCCTGGGGATAGGCATTGGGCACGCTCCACGAAGCCCAGATGGACCACGGCATTGCGTTGTGGTCAGCCGGGGGCTGACTTGCGTCAGTGTAGTCAGGACAGCCTGCTCCGGGAGCATAACCTCCAACCTCAAAACCGGGGTTGATGCAGAAGTTCACAGTAGCATTCGCGGTGTTCAGCCCGGCGAAGGTCAGGCCCAGCACCGCGCACGCCACGACTGCCACACTCAGAAATCTCGAAAACATGGTAGGTCTCCTATGCTTGCACATGTTCCTGCTCCTTCCGCCCTCTGAGGGGCTTTTGCGGGTCTCTCTCCGAGACCCTGGGAAATGAACATCCACCTGCCCGCTAACCTTTGGTCCATTCTCCTCTTAACTCCAGAAGGAGTATACCACAGATTTCTGAAAAGTCAAATCGGGAAAGGGGGTGGTGGGGGTAAGTCATTGTAAATAAAGGACTTACGGAGGAAGATTTTTTCGGATTTTCCCCCTGGCACGGCCACCCTGGCACGGCCACAAGCCGTGCCGGGGCCGGCGGTTTTTCCCTCGTCGAGAGCCTCTCGTTCGACCCGTCCCGGCGCGGCGGCTAAATGTGGCGCGCGGGTGAACGGCACAATACGCGCCCAGTCCCGAAGGGATCCAACGGCGAACAAGGATAAACTGGGCGGCTAAATGTGGGCGGTATCCCCCCGCCCCTTCGGCGGGGTACCCGGGGATTCACTTCGTTCATCCCCGGGCTTTGATGGCGGGGAGGCTCGAAAGGGTCCACTCACGGATGGGGATTGCGGCACGGAAATTTCTTGCCCTCCGGCCCGAGGAATGCAAGACTGCGTGTGCCGTGGTGTTGTCACTGCACATCGCGCACCTTTTGGCGGACCGGCCCATGGGTGCCAGAAGAGGCGTCACACTGACCGAGTCGCTTGCCGTGATCATGGGGCTCGGCTGTCTGGCGGCGACGTTCCTGCCCGCCCTCCTGGATGCGAAAGACGCGGCCGAGCGGACCATTTGCGCGCGGAACCTGGCGCATCTCGGCGAGTCGATGCTCCTCTGGGCGGGCGAACACGACGGGTTTCTGCCGGACTGCGGGGCGGCGTCGCCCTTCGGCGGAGCCGTGCCGCAGGACGGCCACCATTTCCCCAGCCGATTCGACGCCCCCGGCACATGTGTCTGGCCGGACGTGCGGGCGGTCGGCAACCAGGCAAACCTGTGGCTCCTGGTGCGCGAAGGATATACCGACGCGCGGCTCTTCGTCTGCCCGGCAACGCCCGACAAGCCGAGCCTGAACGCGTGCGGCGATGCGGGGGCCATGGGGTTCTACGCGATGGACCTGGCCACCCCGAACCGCCCGACGCCCGCCGAGGACTACTTTCTGAAGCGCGTCGCGGCGGGCCGATGCTCGTACTCGTACCAGAACCAGTTCGCCCACCCGGGGACCGACCCGGCCGTCTCGGACCCGAGGAACGCGACGACGCATCGGCATCTGCACCCGGCGGACCTGGCGATCCTGGCGGACCGGAGCCCGTACACCCGGCCGCAGTTGACCCGCCAGTTCATCGTCTCGCCGGACGCGGAGCCGGAGGCCAACAGCCCGAACCATCACGGCCGTGGGCAGAACGTCCTTTACCTGGAGGGCCAGGTCGCGTGGCAGGCGACGCCGCGGTGCGGGGCCGTGCGTCCCGGGGGCGATCGCGACGCCATCTATTGGCCCGACGCTGGCCGGCCCGACGATCCCGAGAACGTCCCGCGGTCCGTGTGGGATTCCTTCCTGGTGCCATGACGACACCGACGCCCGCCCCGTGCCGCCTAACGCTACTTTGTCAACTTCGCGCCCCCGACAGAGGGGATAGCGCGGCGGGTATTCTTGCCCGCCGCGCGGTGGTCCCGCGCCGGGACGCACGGCCGGACAAGGCCGGCCGTGCCACACGCCACACGTGTGAAAACGTGCCATGGGGTGTGGCACGGCGGGTCTCGCCCCGCCGTGCGCCTCGCACGGCCGGACAAGGCCGGCCGTGCCACATGCCACCGAGGAGCG
Source organism: Planctomycetota bacterium (assembly GCA_026387035.1). Taxonomy (NCBI): domain Bacteria; kingdom Pseudomonadati; phylum Planctomycetota; species Planctomycetota bacterium. The sequence goes on along the minus strand of JAPLMM010000014.1, from coordinate 1,838 downwards.
GGGTTGACAAAGTAGCCCGAAGCGTACCCGGCATGACGCTGGTCGAGATGCTCGTGGCGCTCGGGATTCTGGCAGTGCTGGCCGCGCTCCTTTACCCCGCTCTGTGGACGGCGATCGAGGCGGCCAACAATGTCCGGTGCCAGAATCGTCTCCGCCAGATCGGCCTGGCATACCGCGAGTACCTGCAGAGTTCGGGCGGTTTGTGGCCGCCGATCTTCTCACTCGACCCGCCGCCGGCGGACCTCTTCAAAGCGATCGAGGCGGAGACGGGCCTGGTGATGGCGCCGGCGCGTCCGGCGGCGAACTGGGGCCAGCCGGGACCGCACTGGAGCATCGTCCTGTGGCCATATGTGGATTCGCTCGAGTTGTACACGTGCCCGTCGGACCCGAAGGCGGGTCAGCGCGGCAGCGAGGTCGTTCCGGCGGGGCGCGAGCATACGGTGGCGCTTCTGGACGCGCCGCCGGAAAGTTACGCCCTGAACGTGATTCTTTTCCGGACGGCGGACGATTTTCGGCGGCAGGCCGGATGCACGTGGGGGACGAAGGGCGAGGTGGACCTCAGCGGCCTCGCGAGTTACACGACGGAGTCGGAGCAGAGGCGGCTGTTTGGGGGCCTCGCGAACCGGATCCTTTTTTTCTGCGGCGCTTCGGGCCAGACGGTGGGGAGCCAGTTCAACGTCCCGTTCCGGTCGCGTCCGGGCCTTTCGGGGGCCGAGCGATGGGAATGGCACTACGGGCGGGCGTCGGCCGCCTTCGCCGACGAGCCGGGCTGCGGCGCCAATTACCTCTACTGGGGCGGCCACGTGGAGTACCACGACGAGTTGCCGGACCTCTGGGCGTGGGGCTACGAGTTGACCCGCCCGCCGTCCCAACCTTGACGGCGGGCCACAGGCGGTAGAGCCGGCATCGGAGGCTACGACGGCCCAGGCGCCGGGGCGGGCGGCACGGCGGGCCCCGCGGCCGGCGCGGGCGATGGCGGCTTCGCCTCGATCGTGGCGGGCGCGGCAGTTACCGGCGGCTTTACCTCAGTCGCGGCGGGCGCGGCGGGCCCCGCGGCGGGCGCGCTCGGTCCGCTCGCCGGGGCCGGCCCTTGGGAGGCAGCGACCGACGGCTGTTGCGTGGCCGGCGAAGGCGGCGCGGGCCTTGCCGCGCGCGGCGCCGGCCTGCTGAAGAAGAGAAAGTACACGACCAGACCTATCCCGACCAGCACCACGAAGCCAACGCTCCCAAGGAGCGCCAACTCCGTGGTGCGGCTCCGGCGGTCTTCCCGGAGCGGAGAATGCGGCGATGGGCGCCCGGCCGGACGGGCGCCGGGGATGCGGACCACCTGGCCGCAGGCGGGGCACTTGGCGCGGCGTCCGGCGTACTGGTCCTTGAAGCGATACTCCTTCCCACACGCACAGCGGACGGCGATAGACATGGCTTCCCCCCTTTCGAGGGCTGGGGCAATCGACTTGGAATCCCTTTCGGGGCACAAAGCCCCTTCCGCGATTCTTGGCTGAACTCTACCCAACGAAACAGGGTCTGTCAAGCGTAAGACGGACGGGGTGGGCACATGGGGCGGAGGCGTTAGGAGGTCCCGCGGATTCGTCCCGTGCGGGGACTCATCCGCGGGCGTTAAGGGCGCGGGAGTAGGGGAGCATTCTTGACGGGGTTGGGGCGGGGGCCTACGATGCCGGTCGCATCGCGGGCGACGGGGAGTCTATGGCGCGGAAAGAACAGGGACGCGTGCCGAAACGGATTTTGCGCGGCAAGATGCCGCGAGAATCGTTCGACCTCGGCGGGCGGACGTACCGGCTGGAGAAGGTGCTGAAGCAGGATTTTTTTGCGGCGACGGG
>JAPLMM010000013.1 GCA_026387035.1 Planctomycetota bacterium | reverse complement strand
CCGGGCTATCTCCGTCCGCCCTGAGCCCACGAGGCCGGCGATGCCGAGGATCTCGCCCGCACGCAACTCGAACGTAATGTCGTGGAACATGCCGGGCCGGCTCAGACCTTCGACCTTCAGGATCGTCTCGCCGGGCGTGTTCCGCTTCGGCGGAAACATCTCGGTCAGCGTCCGCCCCAGCATCATGTGGCTGAGGTCGGAGATTCGGCAGTCGGCCATCGCGCGCGTCCCCACCATCTTGCCGTCGCGCAGGACCGTGACGCGGTCGGCGATCAGCGGCAGTTCGGCCAGCCGGTGCGAAATGTACACGATGCCGATCCCGCGCCCCTTCAGGCCCCGGATCACCTCGAACAGACGCTCGACGTCGTCGGCGCCGAGCGAGGCCGTCGGCTCGTCGAACACCAGCAGCCGCACGTCCTTGCGGATCGCGTGCGCTATCTCCACCAGGCACTGCTTGGCGTGGCTGAGGGACGCGACAGGTTCGTCAACCGATAGATCGAACCCCAGGTCGTCGAGGATCGCCTGGGCCCGTGCCCGCAGGGCCCGACGATCCAGCGAGCCGGGCGCCGCGCCGCCCGGCTCGTGGCCGAGCAGGATGTTCTCGGCCACCGTCAGGTTCCCCAGCACGCTCAGTTCCTGGTAGATGACGCCGATGCCCAGGGCCAGGGCCTGGCGCGGGTTCGTGAGGCGAACGTCGCGGCCGAAAAGCGCGATGCGGCCGCTGTAATCCGCGAAGCGGCCGGCCAGGACGTTCATCAGGGTGGACTTGCCGGCCCCGTTTTCGCCGACGAGGGCGTGAATTTCGCCCGCCCGGAGGTCGAAGTCCACCCCATCCAGTGCCCGGACTGCCTGGAAGGTCTTCACGATGCCTTCCATCCGCAGGATCATGTCGCCTGGTTTCATCATGTCGTCGGTCGTCGGCACCCCCGCGAACCCCCATAAGCCCCCGGCACCGCCGGGGGATGCCGCCCACGTTTCGCCGCCCGCCATCAAAGCCCGGGGATGAACGAAGTGAATCCCCGGGACGCCTTTCGCAGGTTTCCAAGGTACCGCGGCCAGATGGAGGAAGCAAGGCAAACGAAATCGAGCCGTCCCGTCGGAGCGCAGCGGAGACCCGCCGTCTTGTCCGCCGTAGCCTCGGCGAAGGCGGAAGCCCCGCCTCGGCGGGCGAAGGAGGGCCGCAAGTACAGCACCAAAATGCCTTTACACCCCCCGTTTTCTCTGCTATCCTTCCGTCCGCCCCATAAGGCTTAGAGGCTGTTTCATAACCCCCTCTCCCTGGATGGCCCGTCGAGAGCCTCTGGGTCGAACGAGAGAGGGAAGGCCTGTCCGCCGTCTTGTCCGCCATAGCCCGTAGGGCGACGGCGGAAGCCTTGGCGAAGCAGGGGCGAAGGTGGGTCGCCGTTGGACCCCTTTGGGGGGGCACGTCCATTGCAGCAAGCACATGACACGCCGAGTTCGGCCGATCGCAGGCCGACCGAATCTCCGCCGGAGCGGTTCATCGGCCGGCGCCAGTATGGCCGTTTCGGTGCTTGACACTTACAGGGAGGCGTCGTAGGGTAGGATTAGGCTCGTTCGGAGGCGGGCCGCATCGGGCTTCGGATACGGGTCGCGCCGAACCCCGATTTCCACCCACTTCCGGGACGCGACCCCGGCGACTGCCGGGAAGGCGTAGAGCATGCCCCCTGCGAGATCGGTGGAAGACCTGAAAAAGAACGCCGTCACCTTCTGGCCCACTGGGTTGGCGGATAAGGCCGAAGATGTTAGCGTCATTCCACGGCTGATCGAGACCCAAGACAAGTTTATCAGCCTTCTCTACCTGGCGGACAAGTCCCCCGTTTGCTGGAAGAACGTTCTGCCTCAGACGGTCCAGTTGCCGCCGAACCTATTCCTCAAGCACCTGATGGTTCTCACGGACCTGGGCGGAGAGCCTCTGAAGCGACTCAAGACGGAGATAGCGGGGGTCTTCCGGAACGGCAGAATTGACTATGTCTGGCGTGAGCGGCAGTACGCCTACGATTTCCGGTCCTTGGCAACCCGTGGCGGGTGGGACAACAAGAGCCTTAAGGTGGACGGCAAAGGTATCAGGACACCTGGTGCGCTTACTCCACCGATGGAAGACGTCGCAATGCTACTGATGTTCGGCGCTTCCGCCATCCACGCCGCCCTGCCGGACGTTATTACGGATAAGTGCATCCTGGGAGATATGCTAGGCAAGAAGCAGGAACTTGACCGCTTCGTCCGCCAGCGCTACATTTGGGTCAGCAAGATAACCGGCGGGGCCACCGCCAATGCCCTTGGCCATTTGGCCCAGGAGTACGTTAGGGAACGCCTGCAAACATTGTTGCCGGATTGGGGCTTCTCGCGCAAGAGCATTCCCGACATCAGCCAGACCGGCGGGCGCACCGAGATCGCCTTCGACATGGTGGCGGCGTCGCCGACCGGCCAGTACTGCGCTATTGAGGTCAGTTTCCAGTTCACCACCAACAGCACCATCGAACGCAAGGCGGGACAGGCCAAGACACGCCACGCCGTGCTCGCGCGAAACGGGCACCACATAGCCTACGTCATTGACGGAGCGGGCAACTTCGAGCGTGCATCCGCTCTCACAACGATATGCCGGTATAGTGACTGCACCGTGACTTTCAAGGACGAGGAGATCGAGACCCTGGCCAAGTTCCTTCTCTCGATCCGTGGCGCGAAATCCCTGTAATGGCTCACAGAAGCGAGACAAACTGCTCTCTATCGCGCAAGCACGTGAAGGTCGGGTGCGCAAGCGACCTGGCGGTGCTTGAGGCGCGGCAACCCGCGGTCTGGACATTCCTCCTGCCTTTTGCCCCAAGTGTCACCGGCTGCCGCGTTTCGGGCGAATGGGTTAGCGCCCTAAGAGCCTTTTTGGGCAGGATGAACGGGCAAAGCACCGTCTGCATCCTCACAACGCCCGAAGGCGCAGCCACCCTTTGGCCACAATTGGAAGACCTCCTCCGGTTTCATCTTTGGGTCGGCGTGAAAATCTGCCGTCCAGAAGTAACAGCAGGCGGGCTGCCACTCCACCACGCGGCGCTCCTTGTCATGACGAAGTATCGAGAGAGCCTGCGCCACACCAAGACACGCATCGGCTATACCTACTGCCCGGCCTGCGACAGGACCACCAAGGACTACGGCGGCAAGAAGCACACGTATGATCCTTACGGGACTCTTATGTCAGACGTCTGGCGCGACATAGACTGCGATCCCGCGCAGTTCCCGGTATCAGTTGTCGGCCGATTGCAGGACTTCTTCGGCCTGCCGCCGTATGAGAGCCTGAACCTGGTTGACCTGCGTGCGTTGCGCGTGCTGAAGCGGGAGCATCCGGCGTCACCGCCAAACACACCCGGCCAGTTCCAGGAATTGCCGCAAGGACTGCGCTCGGAACTGATTAAAGGGGAGTGCCTGGAGGTACTGCATCAAGTCCCCTCCGACAGCGTAGACTTCTGCTTTGCCGACCCGCCCTACAACCTCAAGAAGAAATACGACAACTGGAACGATGGCATCGATGTTCGAGAATATTTTGAGTGGTGCGACCGGTGGCTGGCCGAACTCGCAAGGGTGTTGAAGCCGGGCAGAACGCTTGCGGTGCTCAACATCCCCTTGTGGGCCATACGGCATTTCGCTTTCATGGCAAAGATACTGGAATTCCAGCACTGGATCGTTTGGGAGGGCCTGAGCCTCCCGGTGCGCATGGTCATGCCCGCGCATTACTCAATCGTATGCTTCTCCAAGGGGCCGCCTCGCATCCCGCCCGGCCTGATTCCGGCAGAGCGCTGCCGCTTGGAAAGAGAATCGCTCACCGCCCTCAAGGAATTGTACTGCTTACGCCAGGACTGCGTGCGAGCGCGCCGCCTGTTGGACCAACGGGATTCGGAGGCCCTCACGGACCTTTGGTGGGACATCCACAGACTCAAGCACAACAGCCGAAGAGTGGATCATCCCTGCCAACTGCCCCCTGCTCTTATGAGAAGGCTTATCGCCCTGTTCACGAAGGTGGGCGAGTGCGTCTTGGATCCATTCAACGGCGCGGGGACAACCACTCTGGCCGCCGAACAACTAAATCGGGACTTCATGGGCATTGAACTCTCGCCGAAGTATCACGAATTGGCGAGCAAGAGACATGCCGAACTGCGATCGGGCCTGGACCCGTTTGAGAAAACAAGTCGTGTGCCCAAGGCGAAGAACAGCAACGTGAAGCGCCTGCCCAAGCAGCGCTATGCCGTGCCCAAGAAGGACCTGCAGCTCGAGGTCAGAAGGATTGCCCGGGAACTCGGCCGCCTCCCCTCGCGCGAGGATGTGGCAAGACTCGGCAAGTATTCAATTGAGTATTACGATAAGTACTTTATTAGTTGGGGCGAGGTGTGCGCTGCCGCCAGGAATGCCGGGATGAATGAGAGGCGCACCCTGACCCTGCGAGACACAACCCCCCCGAGGCAAATGGTTCTCGATCTGGATACCGGCCCGTCGGGAATTCGGGGGCCCCAACACTGATTTCGCTTTTCCGATTTCTCCTTGTTCGCCGTTGGACCCCCTTGGGGTCCCTGTTCCTTCAAAGGAGCCCTCCCGAAGGGACCCCGTTGGGGTTCGGGCCGGCGACAGGCGATTTCCGGCGACACGCTTCAACGGCAGGCTTGAGACTGGAGGCTTGAGGCTTGAGACCTCAGGTCGCGAACGCCGCTTTGCGGCAAAGCCGATCCGCGATGGTGTTCCCTTCAAACCTGAAACTCGAAACTCCGTTTTTCCCTCAAACCTCAAGCCTCAGGTCTCAAGCCTGCGTAGCAAACGGCATGCCAAAGACACGGGAAAATAGTTATTAACATAAAGGTATGCACATGGCATGGATGGAAAAAGTGCGAAAAAGGGCACAAAAACCGGTAAAAACCGGTCAAAAAACGCGAAAAAAGTCGAAAAAAGCACTAAATTCGCGCTAGCCCATCTTACCAAAAGCACCCCGTCCGCCGAAAAATCCCCCCGGACGCCACCGCCAAGGCCCATGGCCTGTAAAAAATCGCCCAAAAATCTCCCCGAAAACCTCCTCCCAAAAGTTATCCACAATCGCCGCCCGCGCTCAGTCCATGTGGAATACTTCTTCGATCGTGTGCCACCACTCGCCTTCCTTGCGCGCGGGCACGGGCACCTGGAGCGGGTCCGTGTGCGTCCACCAGCGCTTGGTGGCGGGGTCGGCGGCCATCCGCGCCATGTCGCCCTTGAAGTCGTCCCCCGTGTATTCGAAGTAACTGAACAGATAGTACTTGCCCGGCGCCACTTCGGCGAGGTAGATGGAGTAGTTCTGGATATTCACTTCGCGGAGCCTGGCGAGGACTTCGGGCCAGACCGCGGCGTGCAACCGTTTGTATTCGGCGATGTTCTCTTCTTTGATGCCGATCACCGAGCCGTAGCGCTGCACCTTGGCTTTGCCCGTCACACATCCCGCGACAGCGAAGCAAAAGGACACGATGATAGCGGCTGCTATGAGTCCGATGTGCCTGTCCATCGCGTGAACCTCCTGTCCAATCATGGCCCGTTGGGTTGCGTAGTGCCGTATGTTATCAAGGATATCCGGCCGGTGCAAGCAGCAGGTGATTGAGTCCGTAGACTTCTGTAAAAGCGGTTCGGCGCAAGGAGTGGCGAGCCGGTAGCATCTCCTGAATCGAGAACCTTTAGAGGAAGGAGGTGAGGTGCTCCCCATTGTCAAGACCAAAAATGTCCTGGATTAAGATGGTCTCAGAGTCCAACGGTTGCTGGAACGGAAGGAGCCCGTAGGGCGACCCGCCTTGGGCGGGCAACCGGGCGCGCCGCCGCGCGGCGGGATCGCCCGGGACGCTGCTGGAAGACCTGGTGCGCGTGGCCTTTTCGCGCTGGCCGATTGAACAGTGCTTCGAACAGGCCAAGAACGAACTGGGGCTGGACCACTTCGAGGTGCGTTCCTGGGAGGCGATCCACCGCCACCTGTACGTCACGCAACTGAGCCACCTGTTTTGCGCCCGTGTGCATCAGCGCCTCAGAGAAAAAAACGACTGCGAGCCTCTACCGCACCGTCGAGCAGGTCCGCGAGGCGGCGTCCGTCTGGGTCGAGGTCCAAGGCTTGTCCGCCCCGGCCCGACGCCGGAAGTACCGCGAAGCGGCCGAGCGGATCGCATACTACCGGCGCCGCAACCGGCAAGCCCGACGGTCCCATACGAAAACAACCCGACGACGGCTTCGCAAACTCGGCATCAAGGTCAATCAGTTGAGGTCCTGTGTGCCGGGTGAACCATGACTAAGCGGCGCTGTAGTACTAGGCTCACGGCCCTGAGCCGGTCGAAGGGCAAAATGTAGAACGAACGGCGGCCGGCAAGGGCATGATCTACGCAGCGAGATGACAGGGCGCGGTGGGCGAACGGAGAGCGCCCCCGCAAGCGGGTCGGCGAAACGGGTGTGGCGTGCGGGGGGAGTTGATTCCGGTTGACCGGGGGGGCGGGGGGGCGTATAAATTACTGATCAGGCTCATCGGGAGCCTGAACGGCCACAAGGCCGTGAACGGTTACGGTACTAGTACGGCGCGGGGGTCTGGGGCCGCGGTGAATGCTTGACGGCCGGCCCGGCTCGTCCAACCATGACCGCCATCGGGTTCGGCGCGTGTCTGCGGCGCCGCCCTCGAGGACCCGCCAAAGAGGAGGCCTGCCATGTGCACCGCCTGCAAGTCTGCCCAGTCACGTTGTCCGCTCAGCCTGAGCCGCCGGCGTTTCCTGAGGACCGCGGGCGTCTCGGCGCTGGCGCTTAAGATGGGGATCTTTGACTTCGCCGCGTCGCTCCTGGGGGGCGAGCCGGCCCCCGAGGGGAAGGCCCGGATCCTGGCCGGGTTCGTCCGACCGAAGACGGACCGCTACTGGATGGGCTGGCCCGGCGCGGCCTACGACGTCCCGGCCCGCCAGGCCGACTACACCCGGGTGATGACGGCGGCTGCCGAGAGGCTCGGCGTCGCGCTGGACCTGACGCAGGACCCGATCCCCGACGGCGGTGCCATGAGCGCCTTCCTGGAGCGCGTCAAGCAGGCGGCCCCCGACGGGGTGATCCTGGTCTGCATGTCGCTCCACCCAAGCGGCTGGGGGCCCATCGACCAGTTCCTGGAGAGCCGCGGCGAGGTCCCGACGGTCGTCTTCAGCCCGATGGGCACATCCTTTACCGGCCATCTCCAGCAGAGCCGTAAGGCCGCCCGCGCCTTCGTCGGCGCCACCCAGGACGTCGAGTGGCTGGCCCACGGCGTCCGGATGATCGACACGATGTGGCGGATGCGCGGGACGCGGCTGTGCATCGTGACCGGCAAAGGCGGCGCCGACAAGCCCATGGATGGCCTCGGGACGACCCTTCACTATGTGCCGCACAGCCGCTTCTTCGACGAACTGGCGAAGGTCGAGGAAGGGGACGAGGTCCGCGCCATCGCCGACCACTATGCCAAGGAGGCGAAGCGGATCGTCGAGCCCACGAAGGAGGAACTCATCATCGCGGCGAAGAACTATATGGCGGCGCGGCGGCTGATGGAGGCCGAGAAGTGCCAGGGCTACTCGATGGACTGCCTCGGGCCGGTGGGCGGCCGCAAGATGCGGCCGCCGTGCATGGCGATGCTTCGCCTCAACGATGAGGGCAGCGTCGGGGCCTGCGAGGCGGATTGGAACGCGGCCCTGTCGCTGCGCCTGACGTCGTACCTGTTCGGCCGGTCGGGGTTCATGCAGGACCCCGCCCCGAACACCGTGAACAACACCCTGATGGGGGCGCACTGCTCGTGCCCCACGCGGCTGGACGGGTTCGACAAGCCCCCCGCGGAATTCATCCTGCGGAGCCACTCGGAGTCGAACCTCGGCGTCTCGCCGCAGGTCCTCTGGCGGATCGGCCAGAAGGTCACCCTCATGAAGTTCGACGGCCCCGGCCGGATGATCCTGGGAACCGGCCGCGTCGTCGCGAACATCGACACGCCGCCGTCCGGCGGCTGCCGTACCAGCGTCGAACTCGAAGTCGACGGGGTCGCCGACACGCGCGATGTTAAGGGCTTCCACCAACTCTTCATCTACGGGGACCTGGAGAACGGCTTCAAGGCCTACGCGCAACTTGCGGGCATCGAGGTGGTCCACATCTGACCGGCGTGTCCACGAACTTGCGCACGTGGCCACGCCCAGAGCCGGTCGCCCAGTTGTTTGCAGTACGATTCCATCGGGCCGCTGGAGATTGGCCAACCCATCGCCTCATACGTCGGATAGTCCGGGCGGTCTGTCCCGGCGCGCCGGGATAATCGAGCAGTCGCCGGAGCGTCTCTCGCCGGGACCGACTTCGCAGCCGGACCCGATACAGGTAATGGGCCGCCATCCGGCCGCCGCGTTCGTGTAGCCGTCCGCCCCAACGTTCGGCCCAGCGTCGGCCGCACGTCTCGTCCTTCGCATAGAAGGCCTTGCCCGCTTCGTATGCAGGGCGTAACTTTTTTGTGCTGCACCCGGGAGGAGCGGGGGGAGTTGATTCCGGTTGACCGGGGGGGCGGGGGGTTTACAATGGCCGCCACCGGTGGAATTGAGGAACGTTATGGCCGAGGCGAAACAGCCGCTGGCTTTCATCACGGGCGCGACGGGAATGATCGGAAGCCACCTGGCGCGCCGGCTCCTGGACGAGGGCTGGCGCGTGCGGGCGCTCGCGCGCCGAACGAGCGACACGCGGCTCCTCGAGTCGTGGGGCGTCGAGCGGGTCCAGGGGGACGTCGGCGACCCGGCGGGCTCGTTTACCCCCCACCTGGAGGATGTGGATTACGTGTTCCATTGCGCGGCGATGGTGTCGGACTGGGCGCCGCTCGAGGAGATGGTGCGGGTGAACGTGGAGGGGACGCGGCACCTGGCGGAGGCGGCGATCGCGTGCGGGCGGATGAAGCGGTTCGTTTTCTTAAGTTCGATGGTCGTCCTGGGGATGGCGCCGCAGCGGGAGTTGGACGAGACGGCCCCGATGATCCACACGGGGGACCATTACAACCTGACGAAGATCCGGGCGGAGGAAACGGTTCGGCGGCTGGCGTCGGAGCGCGGGTTGCCGGCCGTCATCGTCCGGCCGCCGTACGTGTACGGGCCGCGGGACCGTCAGTTCTTGCCGCGGGTCCTGGAGAACTTGAAGAACGGGAAGTTCCGTTTCGTGGGTTCCGGGCGCCATCCGATCAGCCTCTGCCACGTGGGGAACCTCGTGGAGGCGCTGTACCTGGCGGCGACGCGGCCGGGAGTGGTCGGCGAAGTGTTCCTGGTGACGGACGGCGACGCGGTGAATCGCGTGCGGCTGATGGAAATCATCTGTGAGGAGACGGGTTACGCGATGCCGACGCGTCACGCGCCGACGTGGGTGGTGCGGTTGGCGTGCCCGGTGATGGAGGGACTGTGGCGGCTGAAGGGGGCGAAGGAGCCGCCGCTCGTGAACAGGTTCCGGCTGAAGTTCATGACGACGCCGCTGACGTATCGGATTGAGAAGGCCCGGCGTCTGCTGGGTTACGAGCCGAAGGTCGGGACGGAGGCGGGGCTGCGTGAGACGTTGCGTTGGTTCCGCGAGAATCGTGCGGATTTGATGCCGTAGGAACGGCGCGGCGGCGCGCGGCGGGGCGAACGGCGAGCGCCGCGCAAGCGCGGCGGCTAAATGTGGACGGCGCGCGGGGCAAAACATTTCACCCGGTACGCGGTTAGGCGATGGCGTTGGCGAGGCGGATGATGTCCTGGACGGAGTAGGTTTCTCCCCTGGCAGCGGGGTCGAGGCCGACGGCGCGGAGGCGATCGGCCCAGTGCTCCGGCGTTCCCCCCAAGGTCGGCGAGAGGGCCAGACTGCGCGCGGCCTGTTTGCGGCGATGGCCGAACAGGCCTTCGATGGTGGCGCGAAAGGCGGCGAGGTCGGCGATGCGCTGTCGGCGTTCGGCCGAGGGAAGGATGCGGACCATCGCGCTCCGGACGCGCGGGCGGGGCCAGAAAACGCTCGGGGCGAGCCGGCGAAGGACCTGGACTTCGGCGAGGGCCTGAACGATGACGCCGACGGGCCCATAGTCGCGAGTGGCGGGAGCGGCGGCGAGGCGGTCGGCCACTTCTTTCTGGACCGTGAAGACGAGCCGCTCCGGCACGGGTCCGGCGACGAGAAGTTCGGCGACGAGAGGCGTGGCGGCGGCGAAGGGGAGATTGGCGACGAGTTTCAGCGGGCCGCCGAGGCTCGCTTGCCGCGACCGGACCCGTTCGACCATGGCGGGCGAGAGGGTGTGCTTGTCCTTGAGGGCGTCGGTGCGGAGGAGGTCGAGGTTCGCGGCGGCGGCGAGGCGTTCGCGGGCGACGCCGGCGAGGCGCGGGTCGATTTCGACGGCGACGACGGCGCCCGCGTGCTCGACGAGGAGTTCGGTCAGGTTGCCGACGCCGGCGCCGACTTCGAGGACGGTGTCGCGGGGTCCGAGGTCCGCCTCGGCCACGAGGAGTCGCATGAGGTTGCCGTCGACGAGGAAGTTCTGGCCGAGCCGTCGGTCGAGCCGGAGACCGGCCTCGGCGAGGAGGGCGCGGATTTCGGTCTGGGTGGGCGGATGGGTCATGGCGCCGCTTTCGATGGTTCGACGTGACATTTTAGCAGCGAGCGGCGCCAGGAGCGCGTGGAAAAGGCCGGCGCCCAGGGGTTGCTTGACGCCGCGACTGGGCGGGTGTAGAGTTTGTGTCGAATGCGGCGAGGGAATGGGCGGCGGGCTTTTGCGAGGCGCGGCGGAGGATGAGGGATGACTTTGAAAGTGACCATTGATCGGCGTGCCATTGCCGACTTTTGCAAACGGCGCCATGTCCGCAGGTTGGCGCTGTTCGGTTCGGTTTTGCGGGAGGACTTTCGCCCGACGAGCGACGTGGACGTTCTGGTGGAGTTCGAGCCGGGCTGCGTGCCCGGCCTGGACTTCATCTCAATGGAAATGGAACTGTCGGAACTTTTGGGTCACAAGGTGGACCTGAGTACGCCGAACTTTCTCAGCGCCTACTTCCGCGATCGCGTTCTGGCCGAGGCCGAGGTGCTTTATGCCGCGCCGTGATCCCCGAGTGACGTTGTGCCAGATGCGCGACCATGCCCGGGAGGCGATGGATCTGGCGCGGGGCAAGACCCGGAAGGACTTGGACGAGGAACGGGTGCTTAGAGCCTATCCGAACAACCGTGTCTACTGCGGCCGGCTGCGAAGGCCGATGCCTGCGTTATCGGCCCCAAACGTCCTCAACGTGGCGTAAAGCCACGCCTCCGGGCGTTTGGGGCCTGCCGCCTTGGCCTCGGCCTTCTCGCTCGGCCTCGTCACGACCCGGTTATTCGGATAGGCTCTTAATCTGGCGCTGGTTCGGCTTCTGGAAATCATCGGCGAGGCCGCCAACCGCGTGCCCGCGACAGACCGCGAGCGGTATGCGCAGGTTCCGTGGGAGCAGATCATCGGTTTGCGCCACCGTCTGATTCACGCCTACGACCGGGTGGACTTCGATATCCTCTGGCAGATCGTGACGCGCGACTTGCCGCCCCTTGTGGCGGAACGGGAGAAGATCCTCGCCTCCGACTGACCGGGGTCCGCGGGTCTTTCACCCTCGTCCTGCGGTCCGCGCTGCTGCGCGGCCGCGTTGAATCATTTCCACCGCCAGGCGGATGGCCTGTTTCATGCTTTCGGGGTTCGCGATGCCGCGGCCGGCGATGTCGTAGGCGGTGCCGTGGTCCGGGCTCGTGCGGACGGTTGGCAGGCCGAGCGTGATGTTGACGCTGGAATTGAAGGCGACGGTCTTCAGCGGGATGAGTCCCTGGTCGTGGTACATGGCCACGAGGAGGTCGAACTTCCCCTGGGCGGCCTGGTGGAAGGCGGTGTCGGGCGGGAGCGGCCCGAAGGCGCAGATGCCGGCGGTCTTGGCTTCCTCGATGGCGGGCCCGATGATTTCGCGTTCCTCGTGACCGAAGCGACCGGCCTCGCCCGCGTGAGGATTGAGGCCGAGGACGCCGAGACGCGGCAAGGCGATGCCGAAGAACCGTTTCAGGGCGTCGTCGGCGAGGCGCATCGCCGAGAGGATGCGCTTGACGGTGAGCGAGCGGATGGCCTCGATGAGCGCCAGGTGGATGGTGACGAGGACGACGCGGAAAGGTCCGCCGGCGAACATCATGGCGACCTCCGCGGCGCCGAACTTTTCGGCCAGGAGTTCCGTATGGCCGGGCCAGGGGTAGCCGGCGAGGTGGACGGCTTCTTT
>JAPLMM010000012.1 GCA_026387035.1 Planctomycetota bacterium | reverse complement strand
ATCATCACCTCGATGGAGAACGTGGACCCGATGGGCGTCCACACGGGCGACTCGATGGTCGTCGCCCCCTCGCAGACGCTCACCGCCAGGGAATACACCGAGTACACCGACCTGTGCCGCCGCATCATCCGCAAGATCGACATCACGGGCGGCGGCATCAACATCCAGTTCGCCGGCAACCCGGACAACGGCGACATTGTCATCATCGAGGTGAACCCGCGCCTGTCGCGCTCCAGCGCCCTGGCGTCGAAGGCCACCGGCTTCCCGATCGCCCGCGTGGCGACGAAACTCGCCGTCGGCTTCACCCTCGACGAGATCCTCAACGACGTCACCGGAAAAACCTACACCTTCTTCGAGCCGACGGTTGATTACTGCGTCTTCAAGATCGCGCGGTTCACCTTCAAAAAGTTCCCGCAAGCCAACCCGACGATCAACACGTCCATGAAATCGGTCGGCGAGGCGATGGCCATCGGCCGCACCTTCAAAGAGGCCCTCCAGAAAGGCATCCGCAGCCTCGAGATCGGCCGCTACGGCCTCGGGTTCGACGGCAAGGACCACCTCGTCCCCGACCCGAGGGACGACGCCGAACTGACCCACAAACTCGTCGTGCCGAATGACATGCGCCACTTCTACGTCAAGACCGCCCTGGAGCGCGGATGGACCGTCGAGCGCGTGGCGGACCTCACGAAGATCGACCGGTGGTTCATCGAAAACATCCGCGAGATCCTCTCAACGGCCGGCCGCGTCGCCAAGTACAAGGGCCGTCTCGCCAGAATGCCCGATGACCTGCTGCGCGAGGCGAAGCGGGCCGGCTTCTCCGACGTTCAGGTCGGGTTCCTGACGGGGGCGGGCGAACTCGCCGTCGCCGACGAACGAGAAAAACGCGGCATCCGTCCCGCCTACAAACTCGTCGACACCTGCGCCGGCGAGTTCAGCGCCGACCGCCCCTACTACTATTCCACCTACGAGCTGGTCGACGAGAACCGCATCACCCGCAAGAAGAAGATCCTCATTCTCGGCGGCGGTCCGAACCGCATCGGCCAGGGCATCGAGTTCGACTATTGCTGCTGCCACGCCGCCTATGCCGTCAAGGAACTCGGCTACGAGGCCATCATCATCAACTCCAACCCCGAAACCGTCTCCACCGATTACGACACCTCCGACAAACTCTACTTCGAGCCCCTGACGCGAGAGGACGTGCTGGCCATCGTCCGGGCCGAGAAACCCGAAGGCGTCATCGTCCAACTCGGCGGCCAGACGCCCCTGAACCTCGCCGTCCCCCTGGAGCGGGCGGGCGTCCGGATCCTCGGCACGAGCCCCGATTCCATCGACCTGGCCGAGGACCGCCAACGCTTCCAGCAACTCCTGGGGAAACTCGGCCTGATTCAGCCGGAGAACGGGACGGCCAACTCGTTCGAGGAGGCCAAGGCCATCGCCGCCGAGATCGGATACCCCGTCGTCGTCCGGCCGTCGTACGTTCTCGGAGGCCGCGCCATGGAGATCGTCTTCGACGAGGACGAACTCGCGCGCTACATGGCCGAGGCCAAGATCGCCTCCGAGGCCCTCGCCGAGCACCCCATCCTCGTCGACAAGTTCCTCGACAATGCCATTGAGATCGACGTCGATGCCGTCGCCGACGGAAAGACCTGCGTCGTCGCCGGCATCCTGGAGCATATTGAGCCGGCCGGCGTCCACTCCGGCGACGCCGCCATGGTCATGCCCCCCATCACCCTCACCGACGAGGTTTTGGAGCGCCTCCGCGAGCACACCAAAGCCCTCGCCCTGGCGCTCGGCGTCAAGGGCCTCATGAACGTCCAGTATGCCGTCCGCGACGACGTCATCTACGTCTTCGAGGTAAACCCGCGGGCCAGCCGCACCGTCCCCTTCGTCTCGAAGGCTATCGGCGTCCCCCTGGCGGCCATCGCCACGAAGGTGATGCTCGGCCACTCGCTCGAGGACCTTGGGTTCACGAAAGAGGTGGCGATCGGCCACTTTGCCGTCAAGGCCTCCGTCTTCCCCTTTGTCCGGTTCCCCGGCGTGGATGCGGTCCTGGGGCCTGAGATGAAGAGCACCGGCGAGGTCATGGGCATCGATTCGTCGTTCGGCGTGGCCTACGCCAAGGCCCAGCAGGGCGCGGGACACGTCCTGCCGCGCGATGGAACCGTTTTCATCTCCGTCCGCAACAGCGACAAGCGCGAGATCGTCTTCATCGCCAAGAAACTCGAGGACCTCGGCTTCCGTCTCGTCGCCACCGAGGGCACCGCGGCGGCGCTGGCCCACAACGACGTCCGCGTCCGGCGCCTGGAACGCATCAGCGTCGGCCAGCCCAACGTCCTGGACCTCATGAAGAACCGGGAAGTCCGCCTCGTCATCAATACCGTGAGCGGCAAAACGCCCCGCAAGGATGAGATCACCATCCGCACCCAGGCCATCGCGAACGGCATCCCTCTCATCAGCACCATCGCCGCCGCCGGAGCCTTCGTCAACGGCATCGAGGCCCTCAAGAAGCGCGGCCTGGAGGTCCAGTCTCTCCAGGAATACGGCGGGCACTACACGCCGCCGAAGAAAAGGTCCCCCTCGCCCAAGAAAAAATCCGCCGCCCGCCGACGACGCCGTTCCTAAGAATCCCCTTTCCCTACTTTTCCAATGCCTCCGGGGCCAGGAACAGACCGAGGTGCGATATCGTCGGGCAGGCCCGGGCGTCCTCAATCCTGAGGCGCACCTTCGCGGCCGTCACAGTCGAAAAACGCAGGATTCGCTTATAGCCGATGGTCTGCCCGCGCCCTGTCGGAATGCATCCGGCTCCAGATCAGGAAAGCCATTTCAGATGCGACAGATGGCTACCTGGACTACCGGAGGCAGGAAGAAAAGGTCCTGCAAACCAACCGCGAACCCGACGGCGCCGCCATCCGCTTCATTTTGCTCTATGTGACGCTCGGGGGGACGGGACCTGGTTTACTTCACACCGTCAAGAGTGAAATCGCCCTCGTCGCCCGGCGGCACGCTTTCCGCCCCCCCCATCCTGCTGCCTGTCCCGACCCCCGAAGCCTGCCCTGAGTCCTCCCGACAGGTCGGGACCGGGATCGAAGGATTCCCCCTGCCTGCCACGGCGTCTTGCTTGCCACGCCGACTTGTCTGCCAAAGCCCGCAGGGCGACGGTGGAAGCCTCCGGCGACGCCCGCTCTCGCCCCGCCTCAGGCGCTCAGGCACCCTCAGGCACTCAGGCACCCTCAGGCACTCAGGCACCCTCAGGCACTCAGACACCCTCAGGCACTCAGGCACCCTCAGGCACTCAGTCACCCAGGCACCCAGGCACCCTCAGTCCCTCAGTCACTGGCCGTCCCGGCCTTCATCTGCGGTTAACCCACGTCTGGACAAGGCGTTACGCCCTTCGACCTTGCCCTTCGACCCTTCGACACACTCAGGGTCGCCCCGAGCGTGGTCGAGGGGCGACGGGGGCTCAGGGCCGTGAGCCCTTCGACCATGCTCAGGGCCCTGAGGCTCTCGAAGGGCATGGTCGAACGGCTCAGGGCGGCCCGAGCATGGTCGAGGGGCCGCGTTGCCGCGGCTGTTTCTTTGTCAAATGCGAGATTTTCCCGCCCAAAACGACCCTGCCCTCCGAAGCCTTGGCGAAGGAGGGTTACGTGCGTCCGGCGGAAGTTATGCACATAAAGGTATGCACATGACATGGATGAAAAGAGTGCGAAATAGGGCCCAAAAACCGGTAAAAACCGCCCCAAAAACGTGAAAAAAGTCGAAAAAAGCACTAAATCCGCGCTAGC
>JAPLMM010000011.1 GCA_026387035.1 Planctomycetota bacterium | reverse complement strand
ACCGCAAAGGTCGCAAAGTACGCAAAGGAAGGCCGAACCAGGGGAACGACCAAGAGCAAACAAAACAACGGACGTTTGGCCTTTACCCCAATCCTCGCTTTCCTTTGCGTGCTTGGCGCACTTTGCGGTTAAGAAACGCCTCGACTTACGGCGCCCCGCGATTGTGGATAACTTTTTGGAGGAGGTTTTGGGGGGTATTTTCGGGCGATTTTTGGGAACCCACCGGCCTTGGCGCTGGCGTCCGGGGGGATTTTTCGGCGGACGGGGTGCCTTTGGTAAGATGGGCTAGCGCGGATTTAGTGCCTTTTTCGACTTTTTTCACGTTTTTGGGGCGGTTTTTACCGGTTTTTGGGCCCTATTTCGCACTCTTTCCATCCATGTCATGTGCATACCTTTATGTTAATAACTATTTTTCCGTGTCTTTGGCGCGGGATTTGCGACCGCAGCCCAGCCGAAGGTCCCTGCGGGAAGGGCCCCTTTCTTGCATGGGGAGAACGCAGAGGGGGAGGGGCAGTGCAGAGTGTAGAGTGTAGAATGAACGGCAAACGGATTCGAGGCGAGATCCCTCGGCTCCGCTCGGGATGAAATTATGAAAGCGCGGCTCCGGCCGCCACGGTAGAGTGGCGGTTGGACCCAAATGAAAGGAGCCGCGCCATGGGAGAGTATATCGCCTTTGACAGTCACAAGCACTATACGTTGGCGGAGCGGGAGGAGGTCGAGACGGGCCGGACGCGGCAGACGCGGATCGAGCACCGGCGTGGGGCGTTGCGTGGATACCTGGACGACGCGGCGCCGGGCACGGCGGTGGCGGTGGAAGCGACGGGTAACTGGTACTGGATCGTCGAGGAGATCGAGGAGGCGGGGTGCGTTCCGCGGCTGGTGCACCCCCGGAAGGCGAAGGTGATGATGGGCATGATCAACAAGACGGACAAGTTGGACGTGCACGGGCTGAACCGGCTCCAGCGGAACGGCACGCTGCCGACGGTGTGGATCCCTCCGGGGCCGGTGCGGGACCTGCGGGAACTGACGCGGGGGCGGATGGTGCTGGTGGCGATGCGGACGCGGGTGAAGAACCGGCTGACCTCGACGCTGGAGAAGTACGGGCTGCGGGTCGAAGGGGTGAGCGACGCCTACGGACGGCGGGGTCGGAAACAGTGGCCTCGGCTCCTGGCCCAACTTCCGCCCGAGACGCGGTGGGGCGCCGAGCGGTTTTTGGCCTTGTTGGACTCGCTCCAGGAGCAGATCGCGGCGTACGAGGAGCGGATCGAGGACCTGGTCAAGGAGACGCCGGGGATGCGGCTCCTCAGGAGCCTGCCGGGAATCGGCTTTATCCTCGCGGCGACGATCGCGCTAGAGGTGGGGCGGATTGACCGGTTCCCGACGGATGAGCATCTGGCATCGTACGCGGGGACGACGCCGCGCGTCCACGCCAGCGGCGGGAAGGTGCGCTATGGGCCGCTACGGCCGGACGTGAACCGGACCCTCAAGTGGGCGTTCGCGGAGGCAGGCAACTCGGTGGCCGTCAACCACCTCCGGTGCCCCGAGCGGAGTGTGAGCCGCTTGTATCGTCGGCTGCGCAGGCGCAAGGGACACGCCAAGGCCATCGGGGCGGTGGCGCGGCACTTGGCGGAGGCCACGTGGCACGTGTGGAGCCGCGAGGAACCGTATCGGGATCGGATCCAAGGAAGGGGTAAGCGCGAGGTTGTCATGAGCCCATCGAGGCTCGCGGAGTGAATGCGACACCCCTTCCGAACAATTCCATGCCCCATGGAGGGCGAAGAGATGACTGGGAACGACCCGAACGAACAAGGACGACGACACAACGGCAACGACCGCACCAGGGAGAAAACCCAAATTATGACTTGACACGCCGCGCTTTCAGAGATGACATAGCGCGCGGGACAAACGCACGGCCGGCCCGCCTTCGCCCTTCCGCCGTCGCCCTTCCGCCGTCGCCCTGCGGGCTATGGCGGACAGGTCGGGCTATGGCGGACAGGTCGGGCTATGGCGGGTCTCTGCTGCGCTTCGACAAGCCCGCCGGCGAACCAGGCGCGCTATATTTTTTTGCGCTCGGCGGGCAAGTTCACGGCTTGGGCTTCAGGACGATGCTCCTTAAGTTCATGACCGCCTCGCCCGGTTTGCTCACGGCCTTGATCGAGAGGGTGTACTTGCCGGCCTTGTCGATCGAGAGGGTCCCGAGGTTCTCGGTCTTGAAGGCGGTCCAGGAACCGGTGTCCGCGACTTTGCCCTTGAGTTGCTGGTCGGCAACGGCGACGACGTACTCGCTGCCGCCCTCGCCTCTTTCGCACGCCAGGGTGATCTCCACATCGAACGTGCCGGGCTTCGTGACCGTGAAGTTCCACGAGGCCCAATCGTTCAGGTCCGACCAGAAGCCGAGGCAGTCCTTGTCGGACTCGGGCTCGTATCGGAGTTCGTTGCCATGGAGCGCGGCGTCGGAGGCTTTCAGGGCGACCGAGCCGTCATCGGCCTGGCGGATCGTCTTGGGGGCGAGGGGGTCGTCCTTCAGGGGGTCCTCGGCGGCGTGAGCGGCCGCGCCCAGCAGCGCCACGGACGCGCAAAGCAAGGCCACAACCTTAAGTCGCATGTGCATAACAATGCCCTTTCATCGAAAACGCGCCCAAGGTAACCGTTCACGGCCTTGTGGCCGGCCAGGCTCACGATGAGCCCGATCAGTAGTATATACGCCCCCCCCCGCACAATAGCAGCAAGGAAAAAACCCAGCAAAAAAAGAAATATTTTTGTGGCCGCCCCCTTCACCACCGCGCCACCCCCTCAAAAACCACGTGACCGGATACGAACAAGCGCCAGCCGAAAAAGTGACCTTTTTCATGCAGGATTCAGGTTAAGTTCTATGTCACCGGAACTCCTATGGTCGGGATCGAACCGCAGAGCCCAGAGCCCCGGCGCGCCGGGGTCGAAGGGCGGATTGAACGACGAAAGGCGAATGGCGCGCGGGGAGGCAGGGCGGTTCGCTTGCTTGACAGGGGGCGGCGGGGGTTTAGAATGGGCGGCGGCAATCGGAAGGCGAGGCATCGCATATGGCGACGGAATCTGAAAGTTCGCAGGCGCACGCGGTCGGGATCGACCTGGGAACGACGTTTTCGAGCCTGGCGTACGTGAACGCGGCGGGGAATCCCGTCATCGTCCCGAACGCCGAGGGGGAACTCCTGACGCCGTCGGTCGTGGCGTTCACGAAGGACGCGATCCTGGTGGGTCGGGACGCGCGGCGGGAGGCTTTGGCGGACCCGTCGCGAGCGGTGCTGCACATCAAGCGTGAGATGGGGAACCCCCACTGGCGATTCAAGGTGGACGGGGAAACCTACACGCCGGAGAGCATCTCGGCGCTGATTCTGAAGAAGTTGAAGCAGGATGCGGAGTTGCACATCGGTCCGGTCCATAAGGCGGTGATCACGGTGCCGGCGTATTTCGACGACGTGCGGCGGAAGGCCACCGAGGACGCCGGGGCGATCGCGGGCCTGGAGGTGATCGACATTGTGAACGAGCCGACGGCCGGGGCGCTCGCCTACGGGCTGGGGGGGACGGCGGAGGACGGCGTGTTTCTGGTGTACGACCTGGGTGGAGGGACGTTCGACGTGAC
>JAPLMM010000010.1 GCA_026387035.1 Planctomycetota bacterium | reverse complement strand
GCCCGCCCCCCGGCCCCGATGATCGCCCGCGCCGCCGTGTGCCGCCGAACCGCAATCCCGTTCTTCTCCAGCAGGTCCTCAACCAGGCGAGAGGCTTTTTCGTCGAGCATTTCCGGCCAGTACGAGGGCCCGTCCACCAGTTGCGTGACCTCGATGCCGCATCCGACGAGGCTCTGGGCCAGCGTCAGGCCGACGAGCCCGGCGTCGAGGATGACGGCGCGGCGGACATCCTTGAGCGCCTCGCGGACCTTGACCGCGCCGTGCAGCGTGTCGAACCGGACCACGCCTTCGAGGTCGGCGCCGGGGAGGTCGAGGGGCGCCGCCTCGGTTCCCGTCGCCACCAGGAGCCGGCTGTAGTTCACGCGCTGGCCCGAGGCGAACACGACTTCGTGGGTCTCCGGCGCCACGCGCACGATCCGCGTCGCGAGGAACAGGTCGATGCGTTCTCGGCGATAGGCGTTTCGGCCCTGGAAGATGAGTTCCGAGAGCGTCAGGTTCCCGGCCAGGAAGTCGCCGAGTTGTCGCCGAAGGTAGAAGGGGTGCGGTTCCTGGGAGAAGAGGGTGATCTGGGCGCCGGTGTCTGCCCGGCGAAGGGCCTTGGCGGCCCGGAACCCCGCCGCTCCGTTGCCGAGGATGACGAAATGGTCGCTCGTCACGGCCGTGTCCCCGACTCGCCATCCGGCCGGTCGGCGCCGCGCGCCGCTGCTTTCGCCAAGTGTCTCTGGTGCACGCGCCGGTACGTCGTGATGAGGTAGTACATGACCCCGTACGCCAGCGCCCCGGCGACAAGGCCTACGAGGGCGCAGCCCGCCCACAGCGGGGCCGCCCCGCGCAGCATCAGGCTCCACCAGGCCCGCGCGAGTACGCCCCAGCCGAGGCTGGGGTCCATGGCGGCCGCCATTGCGCCTTCGATCTCCTTCAGGCCGGGCCCGCCTACGAGCGCACGGCCCACGAGGTAGTTGAACGAGTAGACCGGGACGGCCGTCAGCGGGTTCGTGATCCACGCCATCGGGACGCCGGAGACCTTGTTGGCCCCGAGAAGCGTGGCCACAAGGACGGTCAGGGCCATCTGGATGCCCATCGTCGGCGTCAGGGCGATGAACACGCCGATCGCCACCCCGAATGCGATTCGGTGGGGCGATTCGTCCAGGTGCAGCAGATGGACGAACCAGTTGCGCAGTTTTTGCCACCCCCTACGAAACGGCACGGCGACAGTCCCTCCCCGGACAGGGGCGCGGGGGTTTTTCATCCGGCCCCGCGCCAGACTTCGATCGCCACGTCGGCCACCTCGTCGGCGCCGATGTTCCTCAGGCAGCACAGGGCGAGCGACCCGCCCGCGTACAGGCACTCGCGCCGATAACACGGGCTGCACGGCGCCCGCCCGGAAAGCACGCGGTGGCCCGGCCCGTACGGCCCCGTCCGGCGGGCGCTCGTCGGCCCGAAAACCGCCACCACCGGGATCCCCATGGCTGCCGCGATGTGCATCGGGCCCGAGTCGTCGCTCACCAGGACGCGTGCCCCGGCGATGACGGCGACTAACTGTTTTAACGTCGTCCGGTTCGTCAGGTCAATAGGCGCGCTGCTGGCCCGGCCCGAGATCGTCCGACCGGCCGGAATCGCCGCCTCGCCACCCACCAGGACCGACCGCGCCCCGACGCACTCGTAAAGCCGGTCGGCGACCTCGGCGAACCGCTCCGCCGGCCACTGCTTCGTCTCCCAGCGCGCGTAGGCGCAGACGATCGCGTACGGCGCCCCCTTCTGGAGGCCCGCTTCCTCCAGGCGCCGCCGCGCCGCAGACCGCGCCGCCTCGGACACCGGCAAGTGGTCCGTCGCCTTCGGCGCCGCGAGGCCCACGTGCCTCGCCACCGCCAGGTACCGGTCCACCGCGTGCACTTCCTCCCGCGCGAGGGCGACCTCGGACGTGTAGAACAGCGGCGCCATCTCCCGCGCCTCGCGGAAGCCCACGCGGTTCGGCGCCCCCGTCGCCAGCGCCGCCAGGCCGCTCCGAAACAGCCCCTGAAGGTCCAGCACCGTCGTGAACCGCTTCCGCCGCAGACCCTTCAGGAACCCGAGGAAATCCAGCATGGCGCCGACGCTCCGGCCGGCGCGGCCGAAACGGCGCCGATCAAACAGAATGACCTCCTCCAGCCGCGGATGACCCTCCACGAGATCCGCCAGCCCGCTCGCCACCAGCCACGACACGCGCGCGTCCGGATGCGCCTCCTTCAGGGCCGTCAGCACCGGCAGCGCCTGGACGATGTCGCCCATGCTCGAAGGCTTGATGATCAGCGTCCGCGAAAAGTTCATGCCGAACCGTTTCCCCGCGCCTTTCGGCGAAGGGCCTCCCTCTTCTTCTCCGACAGGCGCGCTATCCGCCGCCACCACCCCCGCAGCCGCTCACCCGGCTCCGCGCGCCCGCGCCGCCGACGCGTCGTGATCGGCGCCAGGCACCCCGCCGGCGCCAGGTACGCCCGCAGAAACCGCAGGCGGTCCGTCTGGCGCGCGACGCCCCATTCGTCCAGGCTTACGCTCAAGCGCATC
>JAPLMM010000009.1 GCA_026387035.1 Planctomycetota bacterium | reverse complement strand
GGGAACTGGGCGTCGGGCAACTCTTTCGGCGGAATGAATTCGACGGCGTGGAACTTCCCCCGTCCCCGCGTGAAGCGGTCCTTGTGGAGGATCGGTGTGCCTGCATGGCCCGGGTCGGGGCAGGGCCACTGGAGGCCGCCTGACTCGAGGCGGTCGTACGTGATGCCGGCGTAGGAGGGCGTGAGCGCGGCAATCTCGTCCTGGACGGCCGAGGGGTCCGGGTAATCCATGGCATAGCCCATCCGCCGCGCGAGGTCCGAGAGGATTTCCCAGTCCGGCCTCGCCTCGCCGGGCGGCGGGAGGGCCTTGCGGACCCGCTGGACGCGGCGCTCCGTGTTCGTGAACGTGCCGTCCTTCTCGGCAAACGAGGCGGCGGGCAGGACCACGTCGGCCAACCGGGCCGTCTCGGTGAGGAAGATGTCCTGGACCACGAGGAAATCGAGGGCCTTCAATGCCTCTTCGACGTGCGCGAGGTCGGGGTCGCTGAGCATGGGGTTCTCGCCCAGGCAGTAGAGGGCCCGGACCTTGCCCTCGGCGGCGGCGTGGATGATTTCGACGACCGTCAATCCCGGCGCCGACGGGAGGCGGACGCCCCACGCCTTCTCGAACTTCGCGCGCACCGCCGCGTCGTCCACTGCCTGGTAGCCGGTATAAACGTTCGGCAAGGCGCCCATGTCGCAGGCGCCCTGGACGTTGTTCTGTCCGCGGAGGGGATTGACGCCCGTGCCGGGCCGGCCGATGTTCCCGGTCACCATGGCCAGATTCGCGAGCGCCAGCACGTTGTCCGTTCCGGTCGTGTGCTGGGTGATGCCCATGGAATAGATGATGGAAGCGGCGTCGGCTTTTGCGTAGAGGCGTGCGGCCTCGACGATTTTTTCGGCGGGGACGCCGGTGATCTTCGCCGCAAAGTCCGGCGTGTACGGCTGGACGGCGCGCCGGAGATCCTCGAAGCCTTCGGTGCGCTCGGCGATGAACGCCTTCGCCTCGAGGCCTTCCTTCAGGATGACGTGAATGAGTGCGTTGGCGAGGGCGACGTCCGTCCCGCCGCGGTGCTGAAGATGGAGGTCGGCCATTTCCGCAAGTTCAATCACCCGCGGGTCGGCGACGATGAGGCGAGTTTTTCCGAAGCGGACGGCCCGCTTGATGGCCGCCCCGATGATGGGGTGGCACTCGGTGGTGTTGGAACCGATGACGAAAATGACGTCGGCCTGCTCGAGGTCGGCGATGGAGTTGGTCATCGCGCCTGAGCCGAACGCCCGCGCCAGGCCTGCAACCGTCGAGGCATGGCACAGGCGGGCGCAATGGTCCACGTTGTTCGTGCCGACCACCGCGCGCATGAACTTCTGCATCAGGTAATTTTCTTCGTTGGTGGTTTTGGCGCTCGAGAGCCCCGCGACGGCGTCCGGGCCGTGCCGGTCGCGGATGTCGCCCAGGCGCTCGGCGACGAGCGCGAGCGCCTCGTCCCACGTTGCGGGGACGAGTTCGCCGTCCTTGCGAACGAGCGGCGTGCGGAGGCGGTCGCCGTGGCCGATGAAGTCGGCCCCGAAGCGGCCCTTGACGCACAGAAGGCCGCCCGAGACGCCGAGGCCCGGCTCGCCGGTGATGGTCACGATCCGCCCGTTGTGGATATTCAGAACGATGGCGCACCCGCACCCGCAGTAGGGGCAGATGGTTCGGACCTGCTGGAACTCCCACGCGCGTCCGTGGCCGGTCGCGCCGACGTAGGCCAGCGCCCCCGTCGGGCAGACGTCCAGGCAGTTGCCGCACTCGGCGCAGCCGGAATCGTCGCGCGCGACGTCCGGCGGAATGCTCACGCGCGTCTCGAAGCCGCGCCCGAGAAAGTCAATCGCCCCGGAGACCTGAACCTGGTGGCACACCTGGATGCACCGCCCGCACAGGATGCACTTGGATCGGTCGTACACGATGGCCGGGCCGTCCTGGACCGGCTCGACGGCCGTCTCGGCGGCGCCGAAGCGCGGCTCCTTGACGCCGAGATCGTAGGCGTACTGCTGGAGGACGCACGCCCCGGCCTTCTCGCACGTCAGGCAATCGTGCGGGTGGTCCGAGAGCGCAAGTTCAATCACCCATCGCCGGTGCTCCCGCAGGGCCGGCGTCTCCGTCCGGACCACCATGCCCGGCGCCACGGGGTACGAGCAGGCCGGCACGGGGGTCCGCGCGCCTTCGACCTCGACCAGACACAACCGGCACGAACTCGTGGGCTCGAGGGCCGTCAATCGTCAGGTTGACGTTGTCCGGCATCCGATGGTTCCTCAACGCGCCCGCCAAGGCGGGCGGCGAACTGTTCCAGCGCGGCGGCGAAACCGCTACTGTTCCAGATCGCACCGCAGGCACCGGCGCGCCTCGGCGCAGGCCGCCTGCAGCGAATAACCCTTGAGCACTTCCTCGAAGTTGCCCCGGCGCCTCTTCGGCCGAAGCGCCCGGACGGGCCGGCGCCGGGCCGCCTCTTCCGACTCGTCTTCCGGTCGTTTGCCGGGTGATGCGAACCCGCGGTCTGGCGGCAGTTCGCCTTTGCCGCCCAGGAATCGGTCAATCGCCTGGGCGGCCCGCTGGCCCGCCGCAATCGCCTCGACGATCGTCGCGGGCCCGGTGACTGCGTCGCCGCCCGCGAAGACGTTCCGCCCCGCGGCCGCGCGGACCACGGGGTCGCCGGTCACCGCGTCGCCGCCCGCAAACACATCGCCGCCGTCCGTCCGGAGCGTCACGGGGTCCACGGCCAGCCGGCCGCTCGCGACGACCACGCTCTCGTCGGCCTGGACGAAGTCGAGGTCCGGCTGCTGGCCGATGGCGGCGATCACCAGGTCCGCCTCGAGCCGGTAGTCCGAATCCGGGATGGGGATGGGGCGGCGGCGGCCGCTCTCGTCGGCGTCGCCGAGGCGCATCTTCGTGCACCGGACGGCGCGGACCCGGCCGTCGCCTTCAATCGCATGGACGGTGGACAGATAGCGGAACTCGACGCCCTCGAGCATGGCGTCCTCGATTTCGTCGGGGGTGGCGGGCATTTCGTCGGCGGTGCGGCGGTAGAGGATGGTGACGGCCTCGGCTCCGAGGCGCAGGGCCGCCCGGGCCGAGTCCATCGCCGCGTTTCCGCCGCCGATGATGACGACGCGGCCCTGGACCTTCGTGCGCTCGGCGAGCATGACGCCGCGAAGAAAACTCAGGGCGTCCACGACGCCGTCGAGGTCCTCGCCGGGGATGCCGAGGCGGCTGCTCTTATGGGCGCCGGCGGCGAGGAAGATGGCGTCGAAGCCTTCGGCCCGGAGTTCCTGGAGGCTTTCGATTCGCCGGCCGGTGACGATGCGGACGCCGGCGCGGCGGATGTACTCGACGTCGCGCCCGAGCGCTTGGGGCGGCAGGCGGTAGCGCGGAATGCCGACCGCCAGCATTCCGCCGACGCGGTCGAGGGCCTCGAAGACCGTGACCTCTCGGCCGGCGAGCGCGAGGAAATAGGCGGCCGTCAGACCGGCCGGCCCGGAGCCGACGACCGCCACCTTGCCGCGCCGCGGGCCCTGCCACTGGGGCGGCGAGCCGGCGTCCTTCACGCGGTCCGTCACGAATCGCTTCAGGTGGCGGATGGCCACCGGCTGGTCCAAGTCGCCGCGCCGGCAGAAGAGTTCGCACGGATGGTGGCACGCCCGGCCGCAGACGCTGGCCAGCGGGTTGCGCCGGCGGATGACCTCGAGGGCGTCGGCGAAGCGGCCCTCGGCGACGAGGGCGACGTACTCCGGCACGTTGACGTGGGCGGGGCAGGCGTCCGAGCACGAGATCGGCGCGAGCCGCTCGCACGCGTGCGACGGGCACCGACGCTCCCGGATGTGCGCCTCGTACTCGTCGCGGAAATGCCGAAGGGTCGAAAGCACCGGGTTCGGCGCCGTCTGGCCCAGGCCGCAGAGCGACGTTTCCCGAATCATCGCGCCGAGGGCTTCGAGAAGGTCGAGGTCCTCGATCCGCCCCTCGCCGGTCGTGATCCGCTCCAGGATCTCCAGCATGCGTCGGGTGCCGATGCGGCACGGAATGCACTTGCCGCACGATTCCTTCTGGCAAAAGTCGGTGAAGAAGCGTGCGATGTCCACCATGCATGTCGCTTCGTCCATAACAATCAGTCCGCCGGAGCCCATGATGGCGCCGACCTCCTTGACGGAGTCGTAGTCGATGGGGAGGTCGAGGTGCCGTGCGGG
The DNA here is from genome assembly GCA_026387035.1 of Planctomycetota bacterium. NCBI lineage: Bacteria > Pseudomonadati > Planctomycetota > Planctomycetota bacterium. The sequence continues at coordinate 1,655 of JAPLMM010000009.1, read as the reverse complement.
GACGCATCCGCCGCTGGGGCCGCCGATCTGTGCGGCCTTGAACTTGCGTCCGCGCGGGATGCCGCCGCCGATGTCGAAAATAATCTGCCTTAGCGTCGCGCCCATCGGCACTTCCACGAGCCCCGTGTTCCGGACCTTGCCGGCGAGGGCGAAGATCTTGGTGCCCTTCGAGCCTTCCGTGCCGACGCTCGCGTACTCCTCGGCCCCGAGTTCGATGACGCGGGGGACGTTGGCCCACGTCTCGACGTTGTTGATGTTGGTGGGCTTGCCCCAGAGGCCGCTCGCGGCGGGAAAGGGGGGCCGCGGCCGCGGCATGCCGCGCTTGCCCTCGACCGAGGCGATGAGGGCCGTCTCCTCGCCGCAGACGAAGGCCCCCGCGCCCTGGCGGATCGCGATGTCGAAGTCGAAGCCGGTGCCGAGGATGCTCGCGCCCAGGAGGCCCGCCTCGCGCGCCTGCTCCAGCGCCAGTTTCGCGTGCTCGATGGCGATGGGGTACTCGGCCCGGACGTAGATGACGCCGCGGGACGAGCCGATGGCCATCGCCCCGATGAGCATCCCTTCGATCACGAGGTGCGGGTCGCCCTCGAGGATCGCCCGGTCCATGAAGGCGCCCGGGTCGCCCTCGTCGGCGTTGCAGATAATGTACTTGGGCTCGCCGGCTGAGGCGCGGGCCAACTGCCACTTGCGCCCCGTCGGGAACCCCGCCCCGCCGCGGCCACGCAGGCCGGAACGGATGACCTCGTCAATCACGTCCTCCGGCCGGTGCGAGGAGAGGACCAGAGCCGCCGACGCATAGGCGCCGTGGGCGACGGCGTCCTGGAGGCTCTTCGGGTCCACCACGCCGCAGTTCTTCAGCACCCGTCGCATCTGATGCTTGTAGAAAGGAATATTCTTGCGTCTGGCGACCGTCCGGCCTTCGGCGGATCCGCAGAGGCGCTTGACGACCTTGCCGCCGAGGACCGTCCGTTCGACGATTTCCGGCACGTCGGCCGCCGTGACGCCCTGGTAGAAGATTCCCTTCGGATCCACCAGAACGGTGACGGCGCCTGCGCACAGGCCATGGCATCCGACGCGCACCACGTGCACGCGTCCTTCCAGGCCGCGCCGCGCGATCTCGGCCTCGAACGCGTCGCAGACCTCCAGCGCGCCGAGGGCCCGGCAGCCGGTCGAGCAGACGCGCAGCGTCGCTTCCGGTTTCGGCCGGGACGCCAGACCCCGCCGCCACTGCTTGAGCGCGTTGACCGATTCGAGGCGTTTCACGCTTCGCGGGTCCTATAGGTCCGGAGGACGCTTGCGATCCGCTGGGGCGTCAGCCGCCCGTAGTACGTCGAGTCAATCATCATCACGGGCGCCAGGAAACACGTGCCCAGGCACGCCACGGTTTCGAGGTAGAAGATCATGTCGGGCGTCGTTTCGCTCTCTTCGATGCCGAGTTCGCGCTGGACGGCGTCGAGGATGCGGCCGGCGCCCTTGACGTGGCACGCCGTGCCGCGGCAGCAGCGGACGGTGTGCTTGCCGCGGGGCTCCGTGTAGAACTGGGCGTAGAAGGAGACGACGCCCCAGACGCGGCTCAGCGGGATGCGCGTCCGGCGGCTGGTCTCCCGTAAGGCCGCCGGCGGCAGGTAGCCGAAACGCTCCTGCACGTCCTGCAGCAC
>JAPLMM010000008.1 GCA_026387035.1 Planctomycetota bacterium | reverse complement strand
ACGATCCTCGAGGCCGCACGCCGCGCGGGAATCGCGATTCCCACGCTCTGCCACCTCGAAGGCCTGCCTCCCGCGACCTCGTGCATGGTGTGCGTCGTCAAGGTGCGCCGGCCCGACCGGCTGGTGCCGTCGTGCGGCGCCCCGGCCGAGGACGGCATGGTCGTCGAGAGCGAAACCGACGAGGTCCGCGAGGCCCGGCGCGACGCGCTCGAACTCCTCTTGAGCGATCATCTCGGCGACTGCGAGGCGCCGTGCCAGGCCATCTGCCCGGCAAGTCTCGATATTCCGCGGATGCTCCGGCACATCGCCGCGGGGCGGGGCCGCGAGGCCTATGCGCTCGCGCGGGATGCGCTCGTGCTGCCGGCGACGCTGGGGCGGATCTGCCCGGCCCCGTGCGAGAAAGGGTGCCGGCGGGGGGAACGGGATGAGGCCCTGGCCATTCGCCTCTCGCACCGCTTTGCCGCCGATGCCGCGCGCAAGGCGGGCGAGGTGCCTCTCCCTCCGTGTGCCCACACGGCCGGACAAGACCGGCCGTGCCACACGGCTTTTACTCGAGAAGAACTGCCCTTTTTGCGCTTGTGTGGCACGGCGGGCCTTGCCCCGCCGTGCGCCGCCGCGACGGGCAAACGCGTCGCCGTCGTCGGTGCGGGACCGGCGGGACTCTCGGCCGCGGATACGCTCCTGCGATACGGCCACGCGTGCACGGTGTTTGACGACCGCGAAAAACCCGGCGGGATGCTTCGGTACGGCGTTCCTGTGGAGCGCCTGCCGCGCGACGTTCTCGACGCCGAAGTGGCAAGCGTTGAGCGTCTTGGGGCGACCTTCCGGACGGGCGTGCAGGTCGGGCGGGACGTGTCGCTCGACGACCTCGTGCGCGATTTCGATGCCGTCATCGTTGCGGTCGGTGCGCTCGAGGAGGGCGGGTCGGCAGCGCTGGGACTCGAGTCGTCGGAGCACGGCATCGCGGTGGACTCGGCGATGCCCGTCGCGGGCCCTGAGTCGGTTTTCTCGACGCATATCGGAAAACTCCTGGACGGCGAAATGGAACGCTTCATGGCCGAGGCGAGCGCAAAAGCGCGCACGAATCCGGCAGGCGGCGAGGCCGCCGGTTTCAAGGACGAAGAGGCACGGGCTGAAGCGATTCGGTGCCTGCACTGCGATTGCCGAAAGCCCGAAACCTGCAAACTCCGCCTGTATGCCAGCGAGTACGGCGCCCGCGCGGGGCGCTACAAGAACGATCGGCGCGTGTTCGAGCAGCGGGCAACGCATCCCGATGTGATTTACGAGCCGGGCAAGTGCATCGCGTGCGGCCTGTGCATCCAGGTGGCCGAGCGTGCCCGCGAGCCGCTGGGCCTCGCGTTCATCGGCCGCGGATTCGACGTGCGCGTGAACGTTCCATTCGTGCGTTCTCTGGCCGAAGGCCTCCAGCGCGTCGCCGCCGAATGCGTCGCCGCGTGCCCGACGGGGGCGCTGGCGATGAAGCAGTCGGCCCGCTAAGCCCGCCGCCTTCGGGCCGTTCCCTTCTCAGGAAGTTCGCCGGCATGTCAGGATGTGATAGTGCAGC
>JAPLMM010000007.1 GCA_026387035.1 Planctomycetota bacterium | reverse complement strand
CCTGATGTTGCTCTGCCTTGCGCCGCTTGCCCAGGCCGTTGCCGCAGAGCCCGCCACTGTCACCATCGACCCCGACAAGGTCCTCGGCCGCATCGACGAGAAGGTGTACAGCCACTTTCTGGAGCACATCTATCACTCGTGCAACGGCGGCCTGTGGGGCGAACTCATCTGGGGCCGCAGTTTCGAGGAGTGGCCCCGCGGCGGCAACTGGTCCGTCGAAGGCGACTGCCTCGTGCAGAAGGACATGGGCACCAACATCCGCCTCCTCTTCGGCGACCCGGCTTGGACCGACTACGAATTCACCCTCGAGGCCCGAAAGACCGCCGGCAACGAGGGGTTCCTCATCCTCTTCCGCGTCGCCGGCGACGACGATTTCTACTGGTGCGACCTCGGCGGATGGGGCAACAAGCGGCACGCCCTGCAGCGCGGCATCAAGGGCCAGGGCCAATGGGGCACCGTGGGGCCGGTCGTCGACGGGGCCATCGAAACGGACAAGTGGTGCCGCGTCCGTATCCGGTGCGAGGGCCGCCGCTTCCAGGTCTGGCTCGACGACGAGCGGATCATCGACTTCACCGACGACTCGAAGGCCCACCTCGCGGGTCGCGTGGGCCTGGGCACCTGGAGCACCCAGGCCCAGTACCGCCGCCTCAAGGTGACCGACCTGGGGGGCAAGGTCCTTTACGAGGGTCTGCCCACGTCGCTGCGCAGGCCGACGGCCGCCAAGTGGTGGACGTCGTACGGCGACGGCCAGGTCGACCGGACCTCGGCCGACCCGCTCAACGGCGACTTCTGCCAGATGATTTCCGGCGACGGCGGCGAGACCGGCGTCCGGCAGACGCCCCTGTGCATCCGCAAGGGCGAGACGTATCGCGGGTCGCTGTGGGTGCGCGGCAGCGCGCCGGACGGCATCGTGGTGCGCCTGCTGGACGGAGACCGGAAACTGGGCGAGACGGCGACCGGTGTGCCGTCCCAGGAGTGGCGCGAGGTGGGCATGGAGTTCAAGCCCGGGGCGGACGCCGAGAACGCCACGCTCCAGATCGGCCTGCGCGGCAAGGGACAGGTCTGGATCGACCAGGTCAGCCTCATGCCCGAATCGTGGCGGGCCGCGGGCGGGTACCGGCCGGACCTCCTGAAGGCCATCGCCGACCTGCGGCCGCCGGTAATCCGGTGGCCGGGCGGGTCCTTCTCGGCCCACTACCGCTGGAAGGACGGCATCGGCCCGCAGTCCAAGCGGCGCCCGTATCCGCGCTTCATGTGGGACGACAAGGACGTCAACTCCTTCGGCACTGATGAGTTTATCACCATGTGTCGTAAGATCGGTGCCGAGCCCGACGTGGTCATCAACATCGGCATGCACGAGCCTGTCGAAAAGCGCGCCGAGTACTGCCAGGAGGCCGCCGACTGGGTGGAGTACTGCAACGGCCCGGCCACGTCGAAGTGGGGCAAGGTCCGGGCCGAGAACGGCTACCTTAAGCCGCACAACGTCAAGTTCTGGGAGCTCGACAACGAGGTCTGGAGCCTGAAGCCCGATGACTACGCGAGCGTCATCAAGCAGTTCGTCCCGGCGATGAAGAAGGTGGACCCCTCGATCACCATCATCGCCTGCGGCAGCTGGCAACTGGGCCGCAACTGTGGCGGCCTCGACACCGCGGTCATCACCCAGGCCGCCGAACTCTCCGATTACCTTAGCGTCCACCATTACGAGAGCCCGGCCAAGTACGCCGACGGCCCGGCCGCGGCCGAGACGTTCTGGCGGTCGCTGGGCGAGAAGATCGCCGCGTCGAAGAACCCCGGGATGAGGCTCTTCGTGTCGGAGTGGAACGCCCAGTCCACCGACTGGCGCACCGGCCTCTATGCCGGCGGGGCGCTCAACGTCTTTGAACGGTGCACCGGCATCGTCGGGATGGCGGGGCCGGCGCTGTTCCTGCGGCACGTCTCGGCCTCGGCCTGGGACAACGCCTTCATCAACTTCGACCACCGCACGTGGTTCCCCGCGCCGAACTACGTGGTCATGAAGTTGTGGCGCGACCACTACGCGCCCGTGCGCGTTGCGGCCGGCGGCGTGCCGGAATCGCTGAACGCCATCGCTACGAAGTCCGAGGACGGCCGCTCGCTGCACTTCAAGGTCGTGAACCCCACAGGGCAGCCGGTGGCGCTCAAACTGGCGGTGGGCGCCGGCTTTGCCGTGGGCAAGGCCGAGATGCACATCGTGGCGCCGGGGTCGCTGGAGGCCCGCAACACGCTGGAGAAGCCGGATGCCGTGCGGCCGGAGGCCGGCGCGGC
>JAPLMM010000006.1 GCA_026387035.1 Planctomycetota bacterium | reverse complement strand
CAGTTGACCAGGGGAAGGTGAGGGCACTTAAGGAGCACCAGGGAGTCGCCCTGATGTACATGGACCGTTTCGCCGAAGCGGAGCGGATCTTTCAGGCACTCGTCGCCACAAGCAAGGACGACAAAGAGCGTTCCGCTTACGAGGAACGATTGCGGGAAGTGGCGAAGCGCCGGAAAGCCGTGGCGTCAGGAGAAGAGAAGCCGTTCTCCAAACAGGCTTTCTGGATCGAGGCGATTGGTAACGGGTCATCCTGGGTGCGCGCCAGAGCCCTGGAGAAGGTTGCCACGATCCAGGATGAAACTGTGTACAAGAGCCTCCTGGCCGGCCTCCGGGATCCAGTCGCGGACGTGCGTTCGGCGGCGGCCATCGCGTTGGGCAACCGCGGTGACCCTCAGGCGGCCCCGGCCCTCCAAGGCCTGTTGCGAGATCCATCTCCTGAGGTTCGCGATTCGGCCCGCCTTGCGCTCCAAGAGCTTGGAAAGGAGGTGCCGCCGGAATAGCAGCCGGGGGATAACTGGCGGTTCGCTGTGGCCTGGGGCGACGGGGCCCAGGCGCGCCTGGAGGCCATGACCCAGGCCCAGGCGGACGCCTGCCAACCGCCCGACGGCGTCGCCGAGTCCGAAATGCTCACCACCTGGCGCAAACTGCACCTGGAGTTGGATTCAATGGCATTTACTTGGGACAATAATGTGGTGGGCAGGAACCTCGATGACACGTACGGCCCGAACGTTCCACATCCGGGCGACAGCGGCGCCGAGATTCATGACTGGCACTGCCCGGACAATGGGCGCTATGAAGGCGGATACTTGTATTTGTATGGCGGACCGGATTTCGAGATCATTGATAATGAAGACGACGACGGTGAGGATACGGTCTATGTGACGGATCGCACGACGCCGCCAGTGGGCGATATAACGCCTTACGAAGACTGGACGGCGGGTTTCTGCGATGATGATGTGCTGATTCAGTCGCGAACCGTGGATTGGTCTCTCATCAACGAGAAGTTCGCGCCCGCGTACATAGAAGCCAAAGAGGATGACGGGGCACAAGACTTGGACACCCCCTTTATGCCGACCGTCAGGAATGCGTCCGTTCCTATCTACAACGCAGCAGAGCCGCGGAAAGACCGTTCACCCTCGCCAGCGTATTGGGTTGCCCTCGTCCTCTCGGCCCACCAGGGCAAACTATGGCAAGAAGAACCGAGAGACGGCATCCAGTCGGCGCATGATGGTGATCCCGACCGCTACTACCACTTTCACAATAGCACGCCAACAAAAGAGGGCGACCTCGGGCTCCTGCTTGGAACAGCGTGTTGCGCCATAGGTCCCGTGCAGCGCGTACCGAACATTGCTCTTGTCTTCCTGGAGGCAGCACGAGAATACGAAGCCTGGTCGGTAGCAGGCTGGTTTCCCCCCGAGGCAAGGGCCAATGCCTTGACAGTCGAAAAGGTCACCGCTGCTCACGAATTGGGACACGTCTTCGGCTTGGGCGAGGGCCCGCCGGGGACTTTGATGGAGAGCCCTTGTATTGACTCAACCCGTGTATTCAACGAAGACCATCTGAAGGCCATACGGGAATCCGACGAGATTGAGAAAGAGGAACCCTTTTTGCAGTAAAAGGAGGCTTGGCTATGCGTCGGCTACGCGACTTACCAATTCTATTTGCGCAGGCGGTCGTATGGAGCCTGATCCTTATCCTTCTCTGCACCCCGTGTGTCGGCAGCGACGTGGATGATCTGCAAGCCGTTCTCGAAATCCACTCCAGTGAGATCGTGGTCGGCGAGCCATTGGTGGTGACCGTCGGGCTCCGGAACCCGACCGATAGCCCGGTCAAGACCGTCTATGCGCGTCCAGGTGTGTTCTACCTTGTTAGTGATGTGGATATTACTATTCTAAGCGTTGCCAAGGGTGCGGCTGTCAGAGTCAGAAAGGGGATGCCCGGGGACGTGGTATTGTGCCCAGGTAACCCCAAGTGGGAGTCACTTGGCCCCGCTATTGAGGCCGGGGGAGTCGTGAAGTCAAAGAAAACGGTCGCCCTGGTGGCCACAACAGCCGGACGCCTCGCGTGGCTCGGCCCTGGCACCTATGAGGTCCAGGCGGAAATCCGCCTCCAGGGACATGCGGCGCCCTTTAGGACTTCGCCGGAACGGTTTACGGTCAAACCATTGGTTCCGGAACAACAAGGCGCTCTATCGGTTTTCACTGCGGACTTGGCACCATTGCTCGAAGCGGGACCAGACTTCAGTCCCCAAAAGGTTAAAGAGAAGGTCGCCGAACTCAAGAAAAGGTTTCCCCAATCGCCGCATCGCCAGTACCTGGAATTTCACCTGCTCTGGGCCCTCCCTACGCGAGAGGAGAAAGTGGCAAAGGCCAACGCCTACATCGAGGAATTCCCCAAGAGCCCCTACGTGGATGACGTGCTCTGGGACTTGGCGCGCATGGAGCGGGAGGCGGATGAGTTCGAAAAGGCGGCTGCGCACCTGGAGACCTTGCTGCGGGACTATCCCGATTCGCCTCTGAAGCAGGAAGTGGAAGAACTTCAGAAGAAAATGAAGGAAGCGGAGGAGTTCCACCAGAAATTGAAGGAGGCTCGCGAGCGCGCCGCCGAACAGAAAGCCGCCAAGGAGAAGGAAGCGGCCCTCGAAGGCAAGCCCGCGCCGTCGGAAGACAAGGGCACCGGTCCACCATAGGGTTCCGCACCCAACCCCATGCAAGCGGGCCGCAAGGGGTCATGCGGCCTGCGTCAGCCGATCTTTTTCGGCAGGCTTTCGCTGATCCGGCCTGCCGCGGCATCTCGTCACGGCGTAGTCCCGGCGCGCCTGCCCCGTTGAGGTTGGGTCCGGGGCTGAAGGATCGAAAATGCCGTCCCTCCGTCCCTCAGGGAGGCCGTTCCCCAATCCTGCCTCTGCGAGCTCTGCGATCTCTGCGTTGAAGGCTGCGCAATTCCCATGCCAAAGACACGGGAAAAAAGTTATTAACATAAAGGTATGCACATGGCATGGATGGAAAGAGTGCGAAAAAGGGCACAAAAACCGGTAAAAACCGCACCAAAAACGTGAAAAAACCCCTAAAAAAGTCAAAATTTGCGCTAGCCCATCTTACCAAAGGCACCCCGTCCGCCGAAAAAAACCCCCGGAAGCTAGCGCCAGGGCCGGTGGTCTCCAAAAAACCGCCCCAAAATACCCCCCAAAACCTCCT
>JAPLMM010000005.1 GCA_026387035.1 Planctomycetota bacterium | reverse complement strand
TGAAGCCAACCAGCAGGTATCCGAACGCGGCAGAGGGTTCCATGGCCTCAATGGCCTCGGGCATGAGGTGGAGGAATGCACCGCCGAGGAGTGCGCCTGTCGAGAAGGCCACAAGCACCATCAGCAGTTTGCCCAGTGTCTCCTTCTTCAGAACCAGGGTTGCGGCGCCGACCAGGGATATAAGCCCGTCTATCATCGTGGCCGCGATTATCCACAGGAGGACTGACATAGGAGCATCCTCGTTTTTGCCTATTTCCTCCGCCTGCCGTGCGATTTCCGTTTGACGGGCGACCGCTGGCAGACCACGTGCAGTTCGTGACACTCCTTGCACTGCTGAACGGCGTGGGTTTCGGCGAAGGCCTGCCAGTGCACCTGCTGCTTCGGCGTGAGCATGCCCGTGCCCTGACACAGGGGGCAGAGGTTGCCCATGGCGGCCAGGACGGCGGTCCGGATGAACTCCGAGCGGTTCGGGATGTTCTTCATCGCTTCCACAAGGGCCGGGTCGGCCTTGAAGGTGATGACCTCGGGCTTTCTGCGCAGCATTCCCCGCGCAGCGTCCAGAGTCAGAGGCGGGACGTTCCGCCTGCTTCGGCGTTTCACGTGCGTTTCTCCCGGCACTCTTCCGGGCGTCCCGCCGCCCTGAGAGTATTATTACTTTGTATTACCAGCAAGTCAAGCCGAAAACCCTTCCCTTCTTGCCGTCAGGAAATCGTGGCGGGTCGCCGGCCGCGAAGACGCCGAAGGTGACCGTTTCGGGTCTTTCCTGGACCGTCTGGGTGAGTTTTTTGCCTTGGCCACGGCCGATTTCTTTCCTTGGATTTCCGGTTGGAATGCGGCCTTTCAGAATACTGAAGGCGGGCGGGAAAATCGAGTAGAACCGTTCGCCGGCCGGGTGCGCTACTTCTTCGTTTTTCGCCCGACGAGGATGAGGCGGTGGGAGGTGCGGCGAAACTTTTTGCCGTCCGGGCTGCCGTAGGCCGCCTCGACCTTCAGGCCCACCTGCTTGAACAGCCGGCGCATCTGGACGGGCGTGTAAAGGCGGATAGCCATGGGGTAGGTGTGCTTGGTGCCTCGCCGGCGGAGGGTCCACCGGGATTCGATGCGCTGGCGGCGGGCGTTCCAGCGGTTGAGGACCGTGAGCGGTCCGTGGCGGCGCTCCTTCACGAAGTGCCGAAGGACATATTCGCGGTTGGGCTGGTCCACGAGGACGCGGCCTCCGGGGCGAACGGCGCGGGCGAGCCGGCGAAGGGTCTCCAGGTTCTCCTCGTCGGAGAAATATCCGAAACTGCCGCCCCAGTTGAAGGCGGCGTGGAAACATCCCAAGAGCGAGATTTCGCGGATGTCGCCGACGAGAAACTCGCCTTCGAGTTCTCCCTCCTCGAACCGCGCCCGGGCGCGCTCGAGAAAGTATGGATTGTGGTCGATGCCCATGACGAGCAGACCGGCCTCGGCGAGGAGAACCGCGATGCGCCCCTCGCCGCACGGCGCGTCCAGCACCGTCTGGCCTTTGCGCAGGCCGAGGACCTTCCGGATGAAGGCGGCCTGGGTCCCGGCGTCCTCGTCGCCCTGGAGCCACAACTCGGAATCGAATGCCTGGAACCAGTCTTTCTTGCTCATAAGTGGATTTCCGGTCGGCCGACGGTGGCGGCGGAACGCCATGCGGCCGACTCCTTCTAGCGTAGAACACGGCACGCCGGTTGCCAAGCCCAAACCGGCCGAGGCTGGCCGGCGGAGGACTGAAGGGGTTTTAAAAACTCGTCCCGCGCTGTCCCTCCGGGACGGCGGCGACCGCCTGTCGGGCGAAAAAGCCGGTCCCGGGCACCACGGATTGTCCCAACGGGATCTCTTCGGGACTCGCAATCCGTGCGCCAAGGTTTTGAAATCACTTCCGGGAACTCTAGCCCGCGAGGACCAGGCGGAGGCTGATGCGCCGGCGGTTCTCGCCGAAGGCGAGCGCAAGGGCCATCATCAGGAAAAGGCCGCCCAGGCTGGTCATCCTTGCCGCGAGATCGCCCATGGTTTCCTCCCGCCCGCGACCGGATAGATTCTGGCACGGTCGCCGCAGCATGTCGAAGAAAAATCGGAGGGAACCCGCATCCCCGTCTCAGAAACTGCGGTTTTCGCAAGGCCATTTGACTTGGGCGAAATCCGGGTTATAATTAGGCGACGGAATTGAGGAAGGGACCCGAGGCGGTCCTCTGCCCCTTGGGCCAGGTGAGGGGACCTTGTCGCCGGCACAGCGTTTCCGGGGGACTGGACTCGAAAGGA
>JAPLMM010000004.1 GCA_026387035.1 Planctomycetota bacterium | reverse complement strand
CATGAAGATCGATGACGTCTTCCGCAAACTCAGGCCTGTGATGGGACCAAAACTCGACCTCCTCTGGCAGGAGTACGTGGTTTCCGACGCTTCAGTCCGCAGGGAAATCGAACGCGTCCTCCGCATCGAACTGGCTCAGAGGCTGGACGAGACCTTCGAGAGCAGTCAGGTTCTTCTCAAGCCCCCACCCGCCGCGCTGGTTGCCGGCGACTACCCGGCGGGCCAGGTGTACTACGCACAGGAACCGCAGTACCCTTTCGGCATACGCGAGGAGGAATTCATCCAGCACATCGGCATCTTCGGCCGCTCGGGCAGCGGCAAGACCAACCTGGCCTACCTTCTGGTGCTCGACCTCATCAGGGCCGGTAAGCCCTTTCTGGTCTTTGACTGGAAGCGCAACTACCGCGACCTGCTCTCCCTGCCCGAATGCGGCGATCTCGTCGTGCTGACCGTGGGCAGAAACGTGGCACCGTTCCACTTCAACCCGCTGATCCCGCCGCCGGGGACCCAGGCGACGGTGTGGCTGAAGAAACTCATCGAGATCATGTGCCACGCCTATTTTCTCGGCGAAGGCGTGACGGTTCTGCTCATGCGGGCCATCGACAGCCTGTACCGGCGATTCGGCGTCTACGACGGGGCGCCGGTACGCATGCCCACCCTGGCAGACGTCAGGAACTTCCTGCTCGAGCGGAAAACCAAAGGCAGGGAGGCCGGCTGGATGGAGTCTGCCATGCGCGCCGTGGAGGTCCTCTGCTTCGGCGAGATGGGCCGCGTGCTGAACAGCGAGGCCCCCTTCGACGTCGCGGACCTTCTCAACCGCCAGGTGGTCCTTGAACTTGACGCCCTGACCAACGCGGACAAGACCTTCCTGATCGAATCCCTGCTCCTCTGGATCCACCATTACCGCATGGGCCAGCCGGACCGCGAGGAGTTCAAGCACGCCGTCTTCATCGAGGAGGCCCACCACATCCTGCTGCGGAAGAAGCAGGAGGCCACGGGCGAAGAGACCGTCACCGACGTCATCCTGAGGGAGATCCGCGAACTGGGAGAGGCCATCATCTGCCTGGACCAGCATCCCAGCCTGATCTCGAAGCCCGCCCTCGGCAACACCTACACCACCTTCGCCTTTAATCTTAAACATCGCGGCGACCTTGCCATGATGCAGGATTGCCTCCTCTTGAACAGCGAGCAGACCGATTACCTGGGCCGGCTCGAAGTGGGCTGGGCGGTCGCCAAACTCCAGGGCCGCTGGTTCTGGCCGTTCCTGGTCAGGTTGCCGCTCGTCAAGATAGACAAGGGGCGCGTCAGCGACCAGACGATAAGGGAACGAGCAAATCTGTTGCCGACTCCCTCCCCTTTGGAACCATCACGTCGAGAGACACATTCCGCTCCGATTCCGGCGTCTGCGGCGGATTCCGGGCAAGACGCCACGCAAGATGACATTAAGATTACTATTCCAAAAAAGGAAAAAGGAGACGAGGGGATGATGGGGGATGAGTGCGCAATTCGGCTTACAACGCAGGAACGAAAATTTCTGATGGACGTTCAGGAACGTCCAACATCTTTTGTGGTGGATCGGTATTGTCGTCTGGCCTTACCGGCGCGAAAAGGCACTGCAATCCAGCGCGCCCTGATAGATCGGAGGCTTATCGAGTCGGCAAGCATCTCCCTCCGTGGCGGTAGTGGGAAAATCCTCGCCCTGACAGAAGAAGGAAGGCAGGCGCTTGGGCTGCCCAACGCCGCTTCAAACAGGAACGGCGGGCCGGTGCATACCTACTGGAAGCGCCGCCTTGCCGAGCACCTGAAATCCTGTGGCTACGAGGTCACCGAAGAGTATCCGATTGGCGGCGGCAAGACCATCGACCTCGTCGCCTCGCGCGGCAACGAGCGCATTGCCTTCGAGATCGAGACCGGTGAATCCGACGCGGCAGCCAACGTCCAGAAGTGCCTGGAGGCGGAAATGCGGACGGTTTTCGTTGTCGCCACGTCCACGAGCCGGAGGGACTCGCTTGCCAGGAGGCTCATGTCTTGTCCAAACACAACTGTAGTGACGGGAAGCGAAACACTCGAACGCTTCGTAACGGCGTAGCGCTGGCCGCTTCGCGCTTCAGCACCATTCTCGAAAGGCCTGAGGCCAGAACCCTCATACTCACCCCTTCGCGGCGCGGAACACGCAGATCACTTGGGCGAAAGGGGTATCCGTGACACGACTTCCCTCTGGTACAGTCGAAGAACGCCAGATCGGGGGCACGCCGAATCAGCCGCCGAATCAGCCCACTTGTCGATGAGCAAGAAGGGGTTCGCGGACAGGGGACTTTATTGGTCCAAGTTTGCCCACCGTGCTCAGGAACGACCGCGGTGCAAATGGTTTTGAACCATGAACCAAAAAACTCTTGACAACTTTCCCGTGAAAGCTATACTCGCTCTTATAGAATGAAAATCAGCAGAAAGAACGGTCGATTCTGCAATTCAAGAATTATGAGCGCGGACTCTGACTCGAGGGATTTCCGCAATTGTCTGTAACCGCGTGCTGCGTAGTCAGCATCGTGGTGCCGACCGCCAGGCGAGAACACAGGCACGGCGCTGCGAGACCTACGACCCCAACCGAGAAAGGGTCGAGGCAGCGCTAGGGGGATGTGGACATGCATCAAGCCAGCGACGGGCAAGGGGCAGTAACACCGCACGAGGCCTCTGGGATATCCTCGGGGGCACAAGAAACCCACGTCATATCCGAGATTATCACATGGATTGTCATAGTTTTCGTATTTCCTCTCGTCGCGGCGATATGGCTGCCAAACCCGTGGGACAAGCTCCCACTCTACCGTCGATACCTCTTCCTACTTCCGACATGGCTCGCCATACTGAAATTGATAGCCGAGATCCGAGGGGTGTCTCTGCGTGAAATGGTGGTGCGACTGGCAACCTTTGCAGAGCGTGCTGCGTGTGGACTAGCAGGGCGATTGGCTGATCTCACAGTGCGATTCGTCCGTTGGGTTGACAGTGCTATTCCACGGAAAAGATCTTTGGCTACCCGAATCATCCGTATCCTCATCGCCCTCGCGTTACTAGCTGTGGTATTAGCCGTGGTAACCCTACTCTACAATGTTTGGGTGCTGAATCTGCCGGCGCCAGATTTCGATTTCGGAGAATGTGTGTTTATGAGCCTCCCGGCAGTCGGCGGCGGTGAGGTGTTGCAGATTTCCCTTGCCATAGCCCACCCGGAACTTTACTCTGTTCAACTGACATCTCGCTACTGGCAGAGCGACGAAGAGCGATTGCACAGCAGGGCTTGGTCCCCTGGCCACGGCTACGCCCTGGTCAGGCTGCGGAAGCGAGACGATCACCCAGGGGAAGACCGCGACGGCGAAATCGAAATAAGACTTCATTGGAAAGTGCCGTGGGTGTCGTTGCCCGACAAGGTTGTGCGACGTGATGCGGTTCGGTACATCATCGAAAGGGGTGAGGCAGAGCGTATGGGTTCGCACCCATGAAAAGCTGGGAGGGAAGGCGCATGAAACAACAGGCCACATCCTTTTCCGGCCCCTGGATTCTTGCGGTGGTTGTGCTGAGCGTGTCCCTGGGCGGCTGTGCACCTGAGCCGCAATTTGAGGTATTCGTGACCCCCGACTCCGCCGTCGCCGCTGGAGGCAATGCCCTTGTCGGTGTTCGGGTGACGAACCCACCGCAAGGGCTGAGACTACACGCCATTGCTGAGAGAGGCGTATGCGAGCCCAGTGAGGACATGGATCTTTCTAGCCGTTACACCGCTCCGCAAGAGGCCGGAGAGGATAGAGTGACGCTGGAGGTTCGTCATGGGGCCAAGACCCTGTTTTCAAAAGCCCTGCTACTGACGATCCTTCCCCCGAGATCGGGCAGCCCTCCGCCCGTGCCCTCCCCGGAGATCAAGATCGTGACCGTTCGAGCGATCAAGATGACAACCGTTCCCCCGTACAGCGAACACGGAGGGGCAGAAACCGCGGCCAACATTGCGGGGAAAACATCAGGCGTTGATCCGAGCCTGTTTCGGGTGGTTGTATATGTTCTCACCAATGCCTGGTACGTACAGCCGCTCATTGAGAGCCCGGGTACCGAAATTGCGCCGGACGGCAGCTGGGGCACCTGGACGCATACGGGGACGCAATATGCGGCGCTGGTAGTGCGTCGAGGGTTTAAACCGCCGGCCCAAACACCTGTTCTGCCGTCCCTCGGGGACGACGTGGTGGCCATCACCGTCGTCGAAGGCCGAAGATAGTCTCCAAAATGGTTCAAAAAAACCGGGGAGGCAGGGCCACGGCCTCCCCCGCACCGCACGGGTGCTGGTGCATACTGTGGCAAGAAAGGATGAGGCACCATGAAAAGTAATCTCATCACTTTGTGGTTGGGGATAGGCGCGGTCGCAATAGTCTTCTGCACTCTCGCCGGGGCAACGGCTCTTGGTGACGAGGGGAAAGCAGGGGGCGCTGAGCCCGGCATCATCATTACGCGCTCGCCGCCGGACAGCGTGAAACCGGGCCCAGACTCGTGGGGCACCATCGAGGGCACCGTAAGCGGCGTCAAGCCGGACGACTACAGGGTAGTTATCTACGCGTACGGCGACATGTGGTACGTCCAACCGTTCGTGGCCGCCCCTTACACCGAGATCGGTAAGGATGGCAAGTGGAAAGCCGACACACATGGTGGGTACAAGTACGCAGCCCTCTTGGTCAAATCATCCTACAAGCCGCCGAGCACAACACGGGTGCTACCTGAGGTGGGTGGCGATGTATTGGCTATCGCGCAGGCTAGCGCCGGTGAGGAAAACAAGAAGGAAAAAACACTTCGTTTTTCGGGTTACGTGTGGCGCGTGAAGTCCAGCCAAATGCCGGTTGGGCCGGGGCCCAATTATTTCTCGGACAGTGCCGACAACGTGTGGGTTGATGACGAAGGTCGCCTGCATCTCAAGATCACCCACCGCAACGACCAATGGCAGTGTGCAGAGATAATATCGAAACAATCTTTCGGCTACGGCACCTACCGATTCCGCGTCGATAGCCGAGCCGATGATTTGGACCCAAACGTGGTCCTCGGCCTGTTTACATGGAGCGATGACCCGGCACAAAGCCATCGGGAGATCGACATTGAGTTCGCCCGATGGGGGCAAGCTGAGGACAAGACGAACGCGCAGTTTGTCGTCCAGCCCGCGCAACAACCTGGCCGTCTGATACGGTACCGAATCCCACCTGAGGTCACCCCCGGGATCCACAGTTTCACCTGGAGCAGCGACAAGGTGGTGTTCCGATCTGTTAAGGAGCAAGCGTCTGGTCTGGAGTCCGCGGGATCTCTGATCCAAGAGTGGACGTTTTCCCAAGAGGGGGTCCCGCAGGCAGGCGGGGAGAATGTACGGATGAACCTCTGGCTGCTCGGTGGACGAGCACCGAAGAACGAGCAAACCCACGAAGTGATCATCCGGCGGTTCGAGTTCGTGCCCCTGGACAGCCGTTCCCCCTAAGGCTCATGGTGGGCTGACGGGCGCTTGGCTATACGATGGGTACGTGTGCTCAAGTCTGCGCCACGAGGCCGGTCAAGGCTGTGCAGTGGTAGAAAGAATGCCCCCACTTCCGATGCAGAACACCTTTTCGGGCTCGAGCCAGACCTCCACTTCGCAGTACCCGCTCTCGGCCAGAAGCCGCTCAACCTCCGAGGGTTCTCGATAGACCAGCTGCCAGTTCCCAAGAAGGCTCATGGTTGAGGCCAGGCGGTGGCGGCGCATGTTGGCCAAGAGAACGATGCCGCCTGGTTTGAGTTTCTCGCGAACCCTCGTGAGCACCGACACGGCGGCCTCTGAATCAAAATAGTCCAGCAGGCCGGAGAGTACGGCTACATCCTGGCAGGCCGGCAGGGCGTCCGCACCGAGGACGTTGCCGCGAACGTAATTCACGCTTCCGTCCAGGTCTTTCTGGGCAGCCAGCATTCTTCCGTACCGAAGGGCTTCCGGGTCCCGATCCACACAGGTGGCTTCGACATGTATGCAGTCCTGCACCTGCTCGAGGCAACCGAGGATTTCGTGGCCTGGACCAGAACCAAGGCTCAGGAGATTCACGGTCCCGTCCCTCTGGGCACGCTCTAGGACAATCGCACAGAGTTCTTCCGTCAGAATCTGGAGCCGGTTCCTCGCGCCGCGGGCAGCCCGGCTCGACAGCCATAATCGGTCGAGCAGTGTTCGCGGCTCGTTCCGATAGACGATCTCCAAGCACCGCCAACTGCCGGGCTGTCGCAGAGACTCGCGCGCGAGTTCGCTCAGGTGCCGCACGATGGGCCTGCCCACCCTGACCGCCATGCGGGCGAGAATGCCATTCGGACGGCTGCAATTCTTACGCTTTCGTCTCCCACTCACAGTAGGGGTCCCCCAGGCGGATGCACCTGTTCTCTTTCAGGCGGACGTGTCTGACGCCAAGTTCCATCTCGCCGTGAGCGGCGTAGACGCCCATGAACCACTTGCACGCCACGGACCTGGCGCCGAACATCCTCGCGCCGTGCTCGATGACAGGGTTGTCCCGCACGTGGACAATGATGTGATGGTGGCGGCCCTTGATTTTCACGTGCACAAACTCGGGTTTCCCGAAGCCGATGAACTCGAGCAGCGAGATCACGGCCTTCTGCGTCGCCCACCCGCCTCGAGGCCGCAAGCCCATGTACTTGACGATCTCCTCGGCCGCGTCCTTGCCGGCCTGGTAGCCCAACTCGTAGACAAAGTCTTCGCCGAGTTTCTCGCCGATCGTCTGCAGGTTCAGCGCCAGGGCGCGGGACGGGAACAGCGTCCAGTTCATCTTGCCGAACAACTTGATGCGGCCCTGTTCCGTGCCGAACGCATTCGCCCACAGGAGTTTCTTCAGAATCCACGCCAGACCCAAACGACCACCATCGGAGTGCGCGCGTCCGGCACCCTCCGTTTACTAATTGCCGACGCGGCCTTAAATGCTTCCGATGGTCTAACGGTACAGCCGCTCGAGGGCCCGCCGGACGTCCGGGGCCATCACGTCCGCGTACACCTGGGTTGTCACAATCCTCGCGTGTCCCAGCTGCTTCTGGACCAGGCGCAGGTTGTAGCCGCTCGCCTTGTAAAGCGCGCAGGCGTAGGTGTGCCGCAGGCCGTGAATGGAATGGCGGCTCGGAAGCCCCGCCCGGGCCGCACAGCGTTTGAACGCCTTCTGGACCGCCCGCGTCGTCAGGCAGTTGCCGGTGTTGCTGGACCGGAGCAACGGATCTTCCTGTCCGACCAGTTCCCCTGCTGCCGTCTTCCAGTCCAGGTACTCGTTGAGGCACTGCCCGAACGAGGCACTGAACCAGACCACTCTCCGCCGGCCGCCCTTCCCAGCCCGGACAATGAGCCAGGGCTGGCGCTTGTCCGTAAACACGTCGCCGCACCTGAGCCGCGTGATCTCCATCACGCGCAGGCCGGTGGCGAGGGCCAGTTCGACGATGAAGTGGTCCCGCACGGGCACATTCTTTCCTGCTGCTTGCGCAGCCCGGGCCTCTTTCTTCGACGCGCAGCGCAGCCGTCTGACCTCTGCCGGCGTAAGACACTTGCCCGGATCCAGAACCCAATTGACCTGAGCCATTCTTCCCCACGCGTGTCAGCCCCCATTCCCCGAAGGTTCTCAAATGGTGCGAAAAGTGAACCTTTTCGGGATGGCCGGAAAGGCTGTCCGGGCCCGGCGCATGCGTAGTAGCGGCCCACGGCCTACTGTTGGCGCGAGGGGTTAATAAGCACAGCAGTCAAAGGGCCTGACGAGATAGGCTGGAAGGCTATGGGCAGAAAGCGTCACTCCGAATCGGAAAAACCGTAAGGGAGGACGCCGGCAGGAAGAAAACTCGGTTCAGACTTCGCACCAAATCTGAACCTTTTCAGGAAGACCGGTTGTCATCATAGGGGGCCATCGCGCCATGTCAAGCCAAATGGTGCGATCTAATGGGGCGACCCTAACGGGACGAACCACAAGTCAGGGTGCAAGGGTGTTGACATTCCGGCGCGGATTGGATAAGGTCGCGCAAGTTGCATCGATTATCCTGGTATGGGATGGGAGGCAGTCTCTTGCTAGGGGAGATGTGCGCCGACCCAAGAACACTTCGGTGCGGATAACCGCGGAGTCTCCGGCAGGGTTCTTGCGTCCAAACCGTACGTACCTCGAAAGGAGCGTGTGGTCATGAAGAAGCGGCCGAAGGCGAAAAAGAGTGCGCCCGGGAAAGCGAAGCCCATTGTCACGTTTCACCTGAAATGCATGGATGTCGACAATTACGGAAGGGTGGTCATCAAAGATCCAAAACTAGCACGGATGATTAAGAAACTAAAGAAGCAGAAAACTCGGGTACTCGCCGCGAATTCATACTGCCTGCCGGACAGTTTCTGCCCTCCCCCGGTAAGTGGAGGCGGCTGCGGCGGACATACGAATATCGGGTGCGGATGCCCTCGGCCCGATAGCATGTGCACATGCGTGGCGCAATGCGGGTGCCAACTGACGCTGTGCAATTGCGCCTGATCGCCCGGTTCAGAGGACATCGCGAATGCGGCTGACCGCACCGGACATGCTGGCCGCTGTTGCCGGCGATCGATTGCACCTTATCCTTTATCCCACCGAGGCCTGCAACTTCCGATGTTCGTACTGCTACGAGGTGGTCCGCGGTGGCAAGATGGCCTCGGACGTGGTTACAGGTATCAAGAACCTGCTGCGCGCACGGATGGCGGACCTGAGCGCGCTCAGTATATCATGGTTCGGCGGCGAACCTCTCCTGGCGCTGGACATCATCAAGGACATCTCGCGGCACATTCGGACCCTGATCTGTCGTAAGCCGCAGTTGGCATACGGCGCCGACATGACCACCAACGGGTACCTGTTGACGCCAGGCACGCTCAAGACGCTGGTGTGCCTCGGGGTCAGGGAGTTTCAAATTGCCTTCGACGGCCCCAGGGACGTTCACGACAAGAAGCGCGTGCTCGCCGGGGGCAAGGGCACGTTCGACAGGATCTGGGGAAACCTGCTCGACATACGGAACACCAGGGAACAATGCACGATTCTGGTTCGGCTCCATCTCGACAAAGAGAACTACCGGGCCCTTCCGCCGTTCGTCGACGAGTATGCACGCGTGTTCGGCGGCGATTCGCGGTTCCGTCTTTTCGCAAGACCGCTGTCTCGACTGGGATGTCCCGACGACGCGCACCTGCCGGTGTTTTCTCTGGAACAGGGCCACCGACGGGCCAGGCAAGTGCGCGCCTATGCCCAATCCAAGGGAGCCCGCTGCATCACGACCAGCCATTTCATCCCCATCTGCTATGCTGCCAGGCTCAATTCGCTTGCGATCCGGGCTGATGGCGCGATCAACAAGTGCACGGTGAAACTGTACCTTGATGAGAATCGGATAGGTCACATTCTTCCGAACGGATCGTTGGTGCTCGACCGGGACAGGCTGTTTAGGTGGTGCCGCGGCCTCGAATCCGGACGCAGATCAGAGCTGGCTTGTCCCGCCCTGGGGGAGTAGTCCAGGAGAGGGTTCCTTGGCACTACTTATCTCCTCTCCTGTCTCGGTATTCCCCCAATAGAGCCCCCTGCCAGGATTGTGGTAGCACGATCGGCGGTCGTTGGTGCCACGTAGTACCCACCAGGCCTTGATTTCCGCCCTCATGAAGACTGTTAGGCGTGGTGGCTTAAAAGGTTTGCGAGGAGGGCTCTCATGCAATGGCAGAGGGTGCCTGCGAACGCGTTCCTGACGGCAGTGCCGCCCTCTCAACTCGTCAGGAAGGGCTTCCCGCCCCTCATCCGCGCTTCAACGTTCCACCGCAGGCGCGCCGTAGAAAAGCGCAGATCTGCATGGGAGACAGCGACCAGCACCTCAAGATCGCAAGGGAGAAGCTCTCCGCATTACAGGAGGCCTACAGGAGGCACCAGCATACGGTGGTGGGTGACTTGGCCATCAAAGTCGTGGAGCAACTCATCGAAGCAGACGCGGCCGGTCATGGCATGCACTTCGGAACCCATCACGAGAGACAGGGCTTTGCCAACCGCGAGTATCCTCACCAGATCACCGTCGCCATGAGGAAGATATGGTTCGCTTATGGTGACCTGGGCTATGATGGCACGAACGGTCATCGCGCCCGACTGGTGATGAGACATCTCAAGACCTTTGCGCAATTCCTCGAGAAAAGACTGGGCAGGCGAATATGGAACAGCACAGACTCGTGAGCAGGATCGTGAAGACCGTTGGCCGGCTGCCTGGCGTGGTGGCCATTGTACTCTACGGCAGCTTCGCCCGTGGCGACCACGGCCCGAAGTCCGACGTGGACCTGCTCATCCTCGTGCGCAGGCCCAGCCAAGCCAGAGTCGTCAACGAATGCCTCGCAGAGCGGGAATTCGGCCGCGAGATCCAACCCACCATCCGCTCCCTCCAACAGATCAGAAAAATGGATACGGGCCTGCTCCGCAACATCTTCCGCGAAGGCAAGATTCTTTTCTTGAAGGAGCCACTCGATCTCCCCGCAGCCCGTCTCTTGGATCTGAAGCCCTTCGCCTTGTACACGTTCAGTCTGAAAGGCCTCCCCCAACCCCAAAAGGCCAGATTCAATAGACTGCTCTATGCCCGCAAGACCGCAGGATACCAGTATCGCGGCCTGCTGGCTGACCTCGGTGGCATCCGGCTGTCCAGCGGTTGTTTCCTTCTTCCCCGGGACGGCTGCCGCAGAATCGAGCTCGCTCTCAAACAACACCGCGTGAATTTCCAGTCACGGCAGGTATGGATCTGAGTTCTCATCTCGTGCCGCATGGTGACTTTCCACACAGCCCCGCTTGATCCGTCACCAGCATGCTCCGCGCCCCACAACGGACACATTTATAAAGTTTAGCTTCATATCGTCATTGTGAACGACCACCCCACGCGCATCATCCTAGATGACGCTCCGCTTCGTGAAGACTTCGTCCCGGCCGACCTGATTGCTCGCGACACGCAGGCAAGGCTCATCGAGGCACGCCTCGAGCCCCTGCGGAGCGGCCGAAAGCCGGTCCACCTCTGGCTGCATGGAGTTCCGGGATCGGGCAAGACAGCCACCGCAAGGGCGGTGCTGGCCCGGATTCAGCGAGAGACCGCAGTGCCCTGCCTGGTGGTCAACTGCTGGGTCAGGGACACCCTGTACGAGATTCTGGACCAGATCGTCACGGAGTTGAAGATCTTCCGCGCCGAAGAACACCGGTCCAGCGTGAAGATGGAGAGGTTGCAGCGTCACCTGGGCAACCGCTGTATGATCATCCTGCTGGACGAGATAGACAGGATCGCGCCCTGCGAGCGGGCCAGGGTTCTGTACAGCCTGGACGCCATCGGCAACACTGGCCTGATCTGCATATCCAACACCCTCGGCGCCCTCTGCGAGTTGGAAAAACGGATCGTATCGAGGATCAACCCCCGGACGGTCAGTTTCGAACCCTATTCAGCGGGAGAGGCCGTCGAGATGCTCACACGAAGGGCGGAACTGGCACTCGCTCAGAACGCGTGCCCGGCTCACCTCACAAAACGCATCGCGGCCGTAAGCAACGGTGATGCCCGCGTGGCGATTCAAACGCTTAGGAACGCGGCAGAGGCGGCCCAGCAGGCGGGACACGAGGCCATCATGCCGTCCGATGTCTCCGCCGGCTGGAACGATGCCCACGCAACCAGGTCCGGCCAGATGCTCGCCAACCTGACCGAGGATCACAGGATGCTCTGCCAGATCGCGCGCCAGCAAAAGGAAGTGCTCTGCACCGCCCTCTGGGAGACCTACCTGGACCGTTGCAGCCAGGCGAACCGCAAACCCATTGCTCCACGAACGTTCTCTGCCTACGTCAACCAGCTCGTTCGGCTTGGTCTGCTGACCTGTGAGCGAGCACGGGTGAAGGGGAACGTACGACTGCTAAGGGCCGACAAGTGACGCACTGACTTTGCCGCGACTCAACCGCCCGATTGCGGTCATTCTCGCTCCTGTCTGCAGATGCAGGCCCAACCATGGCGACACCCTGAACTTCGGGTCGCTTGCCGCGCCGTGCGCACTGTTGCCTTCAATCTCTAATCTGCTCTCGGCGTTGTGCCTCGGCGTGCATGGCTCTGGCCCTGTCCTTAACCGACCACCCCTGGTGGGCTTTCTGCTGCAGACAGGAACCGCTCCGGCCGCGAGTATCCACACCAATCAATCAATTGAAGTACGGAGCCACGTTGCTTGACCTTTGGGCCTTACATGTAAGGCACTCTATTTAATAGCCTTCGCGAACTCGGGCATCAGCTTCCCTTCAGCCCTCTTCAGGTGCTCCCTGTAGGTCTGTACGGATACGCCCATCGCCTTCGCAAGCTTCTTCAGGTCTGTCCTCTTGGGCCACGAGTAATAGCCGTGCTCCAGAGCAAGCTCAATCGCCCTCTTCTGTTGGCCGGTGAGTTCCGGAAACAGGTGCATGACGTACACGTCCCGCACCTGCGCTTTTCTCAGACTCAAGACGCTCACTTCTTCGATGTTCCTGTTGCGCTTTTGCGCCAGGATAAATGCGTTGATCGCTCCCCTGTCCCAACTGGCCAGCCGCCAGTATTCATAGCCGTCCAGGTCCACTTCCACAGGCCTGACCATGATGAGCCTGGGATTGTAGAACGTGGAGGGTATCCTGTCTTTCCTCACTTCCGTGAGGAACACGGTGTCGCCGTCAGACTCCATGTGCCTGACCCTCGGGTCTCTGGCGAGGCTGTTTATGAATGACCTGACGTCGTCCGGCCTGCCATACAGGGTGTGAATCTGCGGCGCGTAGGTGATGCCGCGTTCCGTGTAAACGCTGAACGGCATTCCTACGCTCATCGTCCTGAACTGCCTGCAGCGGTTTCCCATGATGCAGTCGTGCCTTATCTTCAACGTGGCGACCCACATGTTTGATATTGGTGGCGCAAGGATTTAATAGGCGCATGGTGGTTCGCCCGCATCGCTTCGGCTGTGGTGTACGCCAGAAAGGCCCCTTGGCGCAAGCACAAATTTCCTGGCATCGAGGAACCGCCGGGCCTAGCATACAAGAGGCTCCTCTGTAGTCGCTGCAGGAACGCTACGGGCTTTCGAACAAGGTGGTTTCGGTCAGCAGAAACCGTGCCAGCATTTCGGCTTGGGGCGAACCGGCAATGGTCGGAAAGACGCGCCTACTCGAGATTGCCGACCGTTTCGGCACGCCGCTGTACGTTTACGATGCGGCCAGGATCCGCGGGAAACTTGCGCGGATCCGCAACACGATCCGGTACCGTCCCCTTCGGATACACTTCGCGGTGATGAGCAACGCCAACCTGGCCCTGCTCCGTCTGGTGCGCGGCTGCGGAGCCGGAGTGCACGCCTCCTCGCCCGGCGAACTCGCGCTGGCCCTGCGCGCGGGATTCAGTGCGGCAGAAATCGTCGTGACCGGATGCAACTTCACCGAACCGGAAATCAAAAAGATCGCCCGGGCCCGCTGTGCGGTCAACGCGGACTCCCTCGGGCAACTGGAAAAGTTCATCCGGATCGGCGGGCTTAGGGAGGTCGGGATCAGGCTGAATTCGGAGATGAAGTCGCCCAGGGGGGCCATCAACGTGGCCGCCGGCCGCAACTCCAGGCTGGGCGTGGACAAAGCCGATCTCCCCAGGGCCCGACGGCTCGCGGAGCGCAGCGGCGCGCGACTCGTCGGTCTGCAGATGTACAGCGGCACCAACATCCTGGACCCGGGACATTTTCTTCGAGAACTGGACGAACTCATAGCGGCGGCACGGGAGATTCCCGACCTCCGGTACGTCGATCTTGGCGGCGGCTTCGGCATCCCCTACAGGGAGTCCGAGCGCCCCTTTGACTGGCGTGCGCTGGAGATGCAGGTCTCTCCTCGCCTGCACACGCTTTCCCTCAAGAAGCAGGCGCCCGTGGAACTGAAACTCGAGCCAGGGCGTTGCGTGACCGGCGACGCAGCCGTTCTGGTTGCCAGGGTCGTGGACGTCAAGAGAAGAAGCGGCACGGTGTTCGTCGGGTGCGACACGGGCCTCAGCAACTTCGCGCGACCGTACGTCTACGGCCAGTTCCATCGCACCACGGTGATTTACAGGAAACGAACCCGAGGAAAACGCTGTCGGCTGGTGGTCTGCGGCAACACGGTGGCAGCCGGAGACATCCTGTCAGAGCCCATCCCCTCGGCCCCGGCGCCCCGCGAAGGCGATCTCGTCGTTTTCCGCGACGTCGGCGCTTACGGGTTCTCAATGAGCTCGCATTTCTGTGGTCGGCTACGGCCTGCGGAAGTCCTGGTCGACGGCAAGGCATTCAGGCTCATCCGCAAGCGGGAAGGGACGAAGAGCCTGTGGCACGGGCAGGAGGCGTGAGGTGGGCATCACACGGACAGGAACCGTGTCCGTTCTCGGCGTTGGCAGAATAGGTTCAGCGCTGGTCCAGGCGTTTCTGTCGCGCGGAATCCTGAGGAAGAAACAGATCATTGGAACGCACCACGACCTTCGCAGGGCACGACGGATTCGCCGCGCGCTCGGCATCACTGTAGTCACGGACAACAGAGCCGCCGTGGCCAGATCAAACGTGGTCCTCCTGTGCGTGAGGCCCCAACAAATATCTAGCCTGCTCGAAAAAATGGCAGACTCCATCCTGCCCAGACACACGGTGGTGTCCGTGGCCGTGGGAGTCCCGCTTTCGTGGCTGAAAAAAAGGCTGCCCCGGTGCGGCGGCTTGTTCCACGTGCATCCCCCATCCCAACTGACGACCGGAGCGGCAGGCATTTCCTTCCTCGCTCACCCGAGAGGAAGCCCCGCTGCAAGCCTTCGGCAGGTGACAAATCTCTTTCGCGGTCTTGGTCCGGTCGTCTGCGTACCGGAGAAGCAGATCGACGCCTGTGCCGTATTTGCCGGCTGCGGCCCCGCTTTCTGGGCACACCTGGGACTTACGTGGGCGAAACTCTGCGGCCGGTTTGGCATTCCGCCCTCCATTGCCAGGCAAATAGTGGCTGCTACGCTCTCGGGGCTGGCCAGGGGGACCGAAGGAGGAACCGCGAATCTCGAGCGGCTCATAGAGAACGTAGCAACCCCGGGAGGGATAACGGAAGCAGGCATTCGTTTTCTGGACAAGGCGCGGGTGGAGGACATCCTGAACGCGATGGTGGCACACTGTCTCGCCCGAATCGTGAGCATCCGGGGGCAATTCAAGTCGGCGTCGATGGCGAAGTAGAGTCGCTCATCGTGGATATTCGGGGGCCAGGATACCTATTTTTCGTGAATTCCCGATACGGAGGAGCGACTTCACGGCCCTGGCGACCACGCTGCGACTCCTCGTTTTGCTGCGAAACTCCGCCGCCTGCCTTCAGCCGAAAATCTCCGCCAGAATCAGGTACTGCGTCCCCCGAATTCCCGATCAATGTTAACAATGTGCAGTTGCGGCTTGCTCAATCTCCTGCATCAGGTCCAATAGGGGCTGGTGTCCTGGTTTCCATCGGAGCGCCTGCTTGCAGGATTTGGCGGCTCGGCGAAAATCACCCCGCGCAAGATAACACTCTGCCAGACCTCCGAAGGCCCAGGAGTTCTCTTGGGGGTCTCCACTCCTTATGCACATGTCGTACGCACTGATCGCCCCCTTCAGGTCACCTAGTTCAAAGAGCGCTTGTCCAAGACCTCGCCACAAGTACGCCTCCTGGGGCATGCGCTTGATCGCCTCGCGCCACAAGCGCGCGGCCTCTTTCCAGTCCTCCTGGTGCATCGCGACATTGGCAAGGCCTACGTAGGCCGCCCCCCAATCGGCCTGCAACTTTAGGCACTTCTCGTAGCACTCCTGCGCCTTTCCTAAATCTCCGAGGTCAAAGTATGTATCCCCAAGCCAACACACCGTGGTGACATCATCCGGCCTCTCCTGAACCGCTTGTTGAAGTTGGGCAACAGCCTCTCGTGCCCGACCGGATTCTTTAAGGTATTTCCCGTAGCAGGCCAGCACGATAAAATCGTCATGCGCTTTCTCCATAGCGACAGCAAAGAGCCTCTGGGCTTGCGCCTTCTCTTTGGCTGCATGATAGAACATAGCTGCCTTAGCGACGGTTCTGGCATCCCACTGATCCAGGTTTGAAACCATCCCGATCGTTCGGAGAAAGTTTTTGTGACGACGGGACCAGCCTGCTTCAAAAGCTAGGTCGCGAATAGCCCCGCCTTGATCCAGGTGAAAGAGTCGTTGGCAAACAGTAGCTATGCCCAGACGCACGTACCACCACATGCGGTCAAGCATGGAACCGATCCTCTTGCCTAACATGGTCCTCTTTTGGGTCTGACTTCACCTGGACGGTGGTTTCGTCTTTTCCGTATTCTGCACCAACCCCGCCGCTCCACCACCACCACCATTCATTTTCTTTAGCCATTGCTTCGCTTCTCTTTACGCTTCCGCTTGTCGTCTCACGTCCTTTGCCGCACACTTTGCTTGCATGCGCTGCATTTCATTTGCCCAGTTAATATCGAGGCGTCGGGAATTCGTACCCCTACTCGTAGTACGGGTTGTTTTCCGGGCATTCTTTCGCGGTGCTTGCTGGCACCTCCGGCCCCACTGGTGTTTCAACCTCCGCCGGTGGCGGGTTTCCCGCACCCTGTTGCTTCCAGGGCAGATTTGAACTGCCGTCATCTTGTGCAGGTCCTTTTGGTGGCAGTCCTTCTTGCGGGGGGCCCTCTCGCCGCCTTCTCAACTCCTCCTCTCGCTGACGGGCTTGGCGCTCCTGGGCCGTCTTGCCGCCGCGCACCACATCACCTGGTCCATCGTCATCAGGCCAGTGGCGCCAACTATAGTTGTATTCGTACTTCTTTTCATAGTCGTATTTCTCCTCTCTCGCATAATCCTTGTAGGTGTCGGCCGGTTGCTCGGGGTCGTTGCCTATAAGTTCGTTTATGCCCCAAGAAACCAGACCACCCCCAACGACAACCTTCGCGATCGTTGATGCGGCCTTTAAAGCCCCCGGCGGCATATCTGGACTCCCGCTGGGGTCGGGCCTCCCAGGCGAGTACTGCCACTCTCCGCCATGTCCGATGTTTCCGATCTGCCTGGGCGTGTCCATCATCCGTGCCAGCGCATGCTGGGCAATCGCGAGCGTTCCCGCCGAAACATACAAAGGCAAGGTGCGCGCAGTAATTGCAACCTTGTCCGCCTTGGCGGCCATGAGACCTATATGTATATCTCTCAATGCCGCCTGCTCCGCTACAGAAGATGATGTCCTATGCGCTTGCAGGATGGCGGCCTCGGTCAGGATAACTCCTGTCCCCACAATACCGACTACCACGGCAGCCTCAGGGTTGGCGGCGATCACAACCGTCGCGGTGGTGCCTACGTCCACGAGGCCCAGCGGATCTAAAGCGATCGTGGCGCGGCTTCGGCAATACTCATACAAACTCATCCCATCGGCATAGCCCGCCGGGTCGCGGGTGATCCAGCCGAAGTAGGGATGATAGTAGCGATTGCGGACGTGGTAAAGGCCGGTCTCGTTGTCACGGTAGTAACCGCAGAAGAGGATGTTGTTGTCGTAGGAGGAGGTGCCGCGCGTCTCGGACCAGTCGTCGTCGTAAATGGTCATTTTGCCGTACGGGTCATAGACGTAGCGCTCCAAAGGCGTGCCGTCCGTGGCGAGTAGCGCGGTCACGTTCATATTCGCGTCATTCGCGTAATAGAGCCGCTCATCATCGCACAGGTCGTCCGAGTCGGTGTTCTTGTCGCGCAGCACCGGGGCATCCATGTAGCGCAGGGACCAGACGTACTGGTATTCCGGTTGGAGGGTTTGCGGTTCGGTGTTTTCGCTCGTCGAGAGGCGCGTCTCCAGGATCTGCCAGCCTGCGTTGTAATAGAAGTGGCGGAACTCATCAAAATCATCGTCGGTGTCCGTGTTAATGAACACCTTCGCCCGACGATTCAGGGCGTCGTACTCGTACCGCGCGATCACGGTTTCCCCCGCTCCGCCACACGGTCTACGCTTCATCGCTGATGCGCTGCAACTGGACGCCACATCTGGGGCAAAACCGCAGACTCCGGCTACGGCGCGTCAGTTCGTCGCAGGACTCACACCACCACCGATAACGCCGCTCCTCAGGGATTTTCACCCCACACCACCCGCAATAGGTCGGGGCCACCATCTCCCCCAGAAACTTGTCGCACGCCGGACACCGCCAGTTCCTTACATGGAAAACGCCTGCAAGGGCAATGAATACAAGCCACCCCGCCCCGAAGGCTATAACCAGACCCAAGAGGTCCTTCCCACTTTCAAGTTGGAGAACCAGAATAAGAACCCAGCCTGCAGACATATAAGCGACTCCGATGGCAAACATCCAAATGAGGCGTCTGCGCCGTCGCGCGAACTCCTCTAGAACGCGTTCATCCGGCGGTGGGCGCTCGCCTTCCGCGACGGGGACAGCCATCTTTCCTCTCCCGCACTTGCACTGTGTCAGCCGGTGCGTCCTGGTCAGATCAACTACACCTCATGGGGACAAGGCACTGACTATCGCTACGGCGTTTCAGGAGAAGGCCTGCCCGATTCGTCTCGGTGCCTCGCCAGGATACCACGCGCGCGCAGATTGGCGCGGCTCGCTTCACCTTTTCGTCCCTGGACGTCCAGAACATGTGCATATTCTTCAAGTAGCGGCACGAGGTCCAAGGCGTGGGTGCCGAGATTGGATTCCGCAATCCCGATTGCCCGCGCGAGGCATTGCTCAGCCTCCGTCCACCTGCCCTGCTTGGAGTACGAAGTTGCTCTATTGTCCCACACGTTGATAAGGCCGGGATCCTCCGACCTCCCGGCCTTGTCAGCCATGCTTATTGCTTCTTCGAACAACCCTTGGGCGGTCGTATGGTCGCCCTCCAGCGAGGCCACCATGCCCAGATTGCTGGTCGTAGCCACCAGGCGCATGTCGCCCGGCGGGAGGGCTTCACGGCACATGTCCAAAGCGCGCCGGTAGAGCGCCCGCGCTTCCGCGTAGTTTCTTTTCCTGGCCATCATCCACGCCAGCCGGCCTATGACATCGGCGGTATTCAGACGGTCTTCGCCTTTTGTTTGCTCCGATGTGACGAGGGCCGCCCGCAGGTTCGCCTCGGCTTCCACATCCTCTCCTTGAGCCTCATGCGCTGAGGCAAGCGCAAGGAATGCAGCAATGCAGTCCTCGTCGCTGTCCAGTTCGATCGCGCGATCGAGTGCGCCCCTGAAGCAATTCTCAGCCTCCTGATAACCTCCCTTGGCATACTCGCGCTCACCCATGCGAAGAAAACCTTGGCTCGACAGGCGCCCAATGCGGAAGTGGAGGTGCAGCGTTCCAGTAGCGAACAATACAACAACCGGCGCAAAGACAGTCACGACTACACCGGCAAGCAGCATCCACTTCCGCATCCGCTTGCGTTTTGGCAGCGCGGTGTTCGCTGCTTCCGTCACCGTCTCTCGCCTCGTTTCTTCCATTGGCGGCACTACCTGCTCAGTCAGGCCCTGCTCAGTCAGGCCACGAATAAATCTTGACCTCCACACCAGGCCCACCAACCACATGCCCTGATCCTACAGGGAGTGCGCCCGCACCTATCTCTACTGCGCCACCATAGGACCGCGTTTTGCCATCCATCGATTTTGTCCCCCCAAGAACACCTCCCAGCGTCACCCCCACGCCGACGTTCCCGCCTCCATTGCCGTGCCAATAGGAAAACGTACTACTCTCGGGAGCTATATCAAGCATTGATCGCTCGCGACGGACAACGGACACCCCGGAATGGAAGCAGGCGCTGGCCGAAGGGGAGCCTCCGCCGAGGCCGGGTTCTACGTACCAGCCGACCTTGAAGCCTGGGCCGTCTGCTCTCGTAGATACACGGAGGCCAATGTTAAATGTGTTGGCAATACCGGCTGATCCCTCAAGACTCAGCGCCCATTCGCCGGAAACCCACGTTTCGGTGTACGTAGTCTCCTGCTCGTATTTCGCATCCCACATCGCTCTCGCTTCTGGACTCATTTTGAGATGCTCTTCGGCGGCGCGGGAGACTTCTGAGTTCAAACCACTGAGAAGCTCAGCGTAGGGCGCATCTTTTCCCCAGAAGGGGTTGCCATAGTCTTTCAGACCTTTTTCCCAATCAAACTGGCTTTGGCCCGTGCTTCGGTTCCGCGTGTCAACACCGCCCGACTGCGGATACTTCTCCCGCAGCCGCCGCGCCAGTTGCGCCTGCTCTTCTTTCGAGAGGCCCTTCGCCCGCTCCTTCAACTCGTCCACGTCCTTGATCCGGCCGTTCTCAAGATCGCCGATGACCTGGTCGGCGGAATCCTTCGCCGTCTTCGACCCGTCGCCCTCCGCCGCCGCGCCCGGCTGGCCTGGGGCCGTGCAGAGACCCATCGCGTCCGTCACGCCCAGAGGTCCGCTGCGACAGTACTCATACAGACTCATGCCGTCGGCATACCCCGCCGGGTCGCGGGTGATCCAGCCCAGGTGAGGATGATAATAGCGGTTGCGGACGTGGTACAAGCCGGTTTCCCAGTCGTGGTAGTAGCCGCAGAAGAGGATGCTGTTATCGTAGGAAGAAGTGTTGCGCGTCTCCGACCAGTCGTCGTCGTAGATGGTCACTTTGCCATAGGGGTCATAAACGTACCGCTCCAAAGGCGTGCCGTCCGTGGCAAGTAGCGCCGTCACATTCATATTGGCATCATTCGCGTAATAGAGGCGCTGGTCGTCGCACAAATCGTCCGTGTCGGTGTTCTTGTCGCGCAGCACCGGCGCGTCCAGGTAGCGCGCCGACCAGACGTACTGAACCTCCGGCTGGAGGGTTTGCGGTTCGGTGTTTTCGCTGTCGGAGAGCCGCGTCTCCAGGAGTTGCCAACCGAAGGTGTAGTAGAAGTGCCTGAAGGAATCGAAGTCGTCGTCCGTGTCGGCGTTGATGAACTCTTTGGTGCGGCGATTCAGGGCGTCGTACTCGTACCGCGCGATCACGGTTTCCCCCGCGTCCGGCTCGCCGTCGGCGTACTCATCTTCCCGATATCCCTGTCCTTCAGGGATGGACCACTACGTCTTGGCGGGCCAAGCAACTCGCCAACCCGGAAGCAGCCGTTCTCTGATGAAATTCAGCCGCTTAATCAATCTCTTCGCATTGTCAGCAGTTGGTTCGGCCTTCACCGGGAAGATATCATCGAGAGGCCGCCCATCAAGAATTGCCTTGGACCAATCATCCATCAATTGACAGTAAACCTCTAGAGCAGAAACAGGATCGCCTGCTTGGTCGAGAACCAAATAGGCCGTTGGTAAGTCACCTTCGACAACCCAAAGCCATTCGTCGGTTCCCCGTATCCGCTGGCCAAAATGGAAGAGGAACACCGCGACAACACCACCTACACCGCATCCTAGGTAGATGCGTTCAATTGGCGGACACCACTGAAAGCCCTGCAAGTAATCAGTGGCGTTATGCAGCATCTCCTTCAACAGGCGGGTTTCCTCAGCATCTTCCCCCGCAATATTCTCGGCCGGGATGAGCTTTTCCAAGTCTACATGCCGCATCATTGGCCACCCCCTTGGCTACGAGCACCCCATCTCTTGAAGTCCCCCTTGTCCATATGATCCTGCATGTGCTCGTCATGCGGCTTGGGCTCAATATTGCTCAGCTCGTCCGTGCCTCCATCGGCTTTCGCTGTCTTATGAGAAACGTCTTGGTTTTGACCGGTTTCTGGATCTTTTGGCCACTGCTGGCTGTTTTCCTCTTCCCATTCCTTCCTTATGGTCTTGCTGGACTTGCCCTCCTGACAGGGCTTTTCCGTATTCCCTTCGCCTTCATCGGACGATCCGCCAACTCGAGCCGACGGGCAGGACATCGCATTTTTAAGAATCCACCCGCCCACCACGGTCTCAACAACGCCTATGACGGTTAGTTTGGCTCCAGCCGCAGTCATGACAGCTCCAGGTGCGCCTCCAACGAGCGCTCCGACCCCAGTTCCGCCGCCGGGCTCCACCCCTGTACCAACCACTGCTCCTCCTTTTGCTCCAGCGGCCATCGTAGCCAATCCCGTACCCATCATGGCACTTCCGAACGCCGTGTCTGCAATTCCTTTCGCGGTCAATGCCGCTCCACCAGCCGCAGCAGTGCCGTGCCCCAGATTCCGTGCATCCCTCTCCAGTGGCGTGGTCGGTGGCGCCACCTCGGACATAGGAATGCCCGTCGCCGCCTCAACAACTCCCAGTGCGCACTGCCCGACTACACCGGCAGCCGTTTTAGCAGCATCCCGCAAGTCACCATACCCGATCATTCCGAATGGATCGTAACGCACGCAAGGGGCACAACCAACATACTCATAGAGGCTCATGCCGTCCACATACCCTGCCGGGTCGCGGGTGAGCCAGCCGAACTGGGTATGGTAGTAGCGGTTGCGGACGTGGTAAAGGCCGGTTTCCCAGTCAAGATAGTAGCCGGCGAAGAGGATGTTGTTGTCGTACGAGGAAGTCTCGCGCGTCTCGGACCAGTCATCATCGTAGATAGTCACCTTCCCGTAGGGGTCATAAACATACCGCTCCAAAGGCGTGCCGTCCGTGCCGATGAGAGCCGTCACGTTCATGTTGGCGTCGTTCGTGAAGTAGAGCCTTTGATCATCACAGAGATCGTCATCATCCGTATTCTTGTCCCTGAGGACCGGCGCGTCAAGGTATCTCACGCTCCAGACGTACTGATATTCCGGTTGAAGCGTTTGCGGCTCGGTGTTTTCGCTCGTTGAGAGGCGCGTCTCCAGAAGTTTGGCCACGACGATTTCCCCCGACTTGACTTCCGTAAGCCGGTTCCACGCATCGTACTTGCAGGCGTACGTGCTTGTCAAGGCCGTCGGCTTGGGGACGGTCGTCATGTTGCCGCGGGCGCTATAAGCGGGGTCGGCCCACTGGGTCTGCTGGGGATCGGCCTGTTCGGTGATGGCGTTGCCGGGGGTGGCGTTCCAGATCTCGTTGACGAGGTTGTGGGTGCGGTCCTGGTCCACCTCTTCCGTGCCGGTATCCGAGTAGTCGCCGTCGCCGTTGGCGTCGATCTGGTAATCGTTCCAGGCGCCTGTGGGGGAGAGGCCCCAGGCCTCGTTACGGACCTTGTTCGTGATGTCGCCGCCGGAGAGGGTGCCGCGGTCGTAGGAGGTCAGGCGGTTGAGGTTATCGTAGGCGTACTTCTCGTCTTTGCCGGTGGTGAGGGTGAGGTCCTTGGAGGTGCGGTTGGAGTTGCGGTCGTAGGTGTACTCGAAGCGGTCGAGGTCGGCCGGCGTGCCGCCGTAGTAGCGCCAGAGTTGCTGTTTCGTGCGGCCGAGGGCATCGAGGCCGGCGTACGTGCCGGCCGTCTGGCCCCAATGGTCGAGGCGGACGTCGGGCTGCGTGTAGTCCTCGACGACGATGCGGCCTGCGCCGTTATAGGCGTAGGCGGCATAGACGTTGGCGTCGTTTGCGCCGCGCGTCCAAGCCGAGGCGAGGGCGGTCGGCCGCGAGACGGCGTCGCCCAGGCCGGAGGAGTCGCCGGCGTCATTATACAGCGCATAGACCCGCCGGGCCGCGACGGCGCTTGCGGGTCGGACGAGGCAATTGGCGCCGACGCTGGGGTAATAGACGCTCGTCAGGCGCCGGCCGTAGGTATAGACGCCGCCGCTCACCGTCGTTGCGAACGAATAAACGACGCGGATGCTGTCGGCATCCGTGGCGCCTTCGTGTTCCTGGGACTCTCCCCAAAGGATGCCGAAGGCGTCGTTGTAGGTCCGATATACCTGGTTCAGGGGCGTGCCGGAGCAATCGTTCGTCGGGTAGGAGGTGAGAAGGTACATCCGGCCGATGTAGTAGGCGTAGGCGATGGACTGGACGGCGGTGTCCACGCCGCCGGCCTCAGTGAGACGCTGGGCGGTCAGGCGGCGCAAGGTGTCGTCGTAGTCGAAGGCGAGGGCGGGACGATCGTTCTGGCCGGCGAGTTTCTGGAGGAGACGCTCCGTGGGACGGCCGTCCAGGGCGTAGGCGGTCTGGGTGTTGTCGTCGGTGTCGTCGCCGTCGGGGTACTTGGTTTGCGTCAGGAGGCCCGCGTGGTAGGGGCTCCGCGTGGAATCGTAAAAGGTGTAGGTCGTGACCTGGTCGTCGGAGTCGGTGGTCCAGACGCCGCCCGAGAGGGTCGTATCGTCCTTGTCGATGTCGGCGATCTGCTGGACGACGTTGGAGAGGCCGTCGTAGCCCGCCAGGGTGGTCCGCTCGTTGGCGCCGCCCTGGTCCTCCTCGGTCTTGACGGTGCGGCCGAGATCGTCGTACGTGGAGCGCGTGACGTAGCCCTTGGGATCGGTGACGGTCCAGGGGCGGCCGGCAGCGTCGTAGGCGGTGGTGGCGACGAGGACGGAGTCGCTGCGGGCCGGGGGCGTAGAGCCGTAGTCCGGCGCGGTGTCCTCGTAGGTCCAGGCGGTCGTGTTCGTGCCGTAGGAGGCCGAGCCGGTCAGGCGGCCGTAGTCGTCGTACCACGAGTAGGCCCACGTCTGGACGTAGTCGGCGTTGTCGAGGCTGATGCCGTCGTTGTTGATCGTGGTGCCGTCGGTTTTGACATGGTTGGCCGCGAGGGTGAGGGACTTGGTGGGGTTGCCGGTGCTGTCGTAGGTGGTGCGCGTTAGTTGGATGACGCCGTCGTCGCCGCCGCTCGTGGCGCCCGGCTGCGGGTCGCGGTACTGGAACTCGCCGCTCGCGTACTTCGTGGTCTCAAGTTCCTTGAGGGAGCGGCTTTCGGTCTGACGGCCGGCGCCGTCGTAGGCGTACTCGGCGGCACCCTGCCCGGGGCTGGTCGAGGCGACGAGGCGGGAATTGAGGTCGTAGTACTGGTCGGCCTTGACGTAATCCCCCGGGCCGTAGGCGACGTTATGGACGCGGGTTTGGTAGACGCGGCCCATTTCGTCGTAAGCGGTGGTCGCCAGGCTGGCGCGTTTGTCGTCGGTGGCGTTCTGGGCGTAATCGTCGTCGCCGAGGACGTTGGACCAGCCGCTGCCGAAGTTCGTGGTGTTAGAGAACTGAGCGACGGCGACGGTGCGGCCGAGGTTGTCCACGTCCTGGACGGTGTAGGGGTTCGTTTCCGGCTGGAGGCCGCGCAGTTGCCCGCGCCAGTTGTACCGGTAGATCGTCTGGACGTACTGGCCGGCGTTGTCGGCGTTGTAGTACTGGCGTGTGCAGGTGACGAGGCCGTCGCCGACGCCGCTCGTGCCGGAACCGGGCGTGGCCTCGTCAAAGAAGGCGGCGCTAGTCTTCTTGAGGGCGGGGTTGGTGGGGTCGGTGGCGTAGGTGGAGCCCATGTCTTGGCCCGTGCCGCTCACGCCGCGCTCGACGGACTCGACGCGCCCGAGGGCGTCGTAGTTGGTCTTGACGACCTGTTCGACGCTGCTCGAGGTGGCCGTGCCGCTGACGACGCTGATCGTGCGCGTTCGCCGACCCTGGGTGTCATGACGATGGAAGGTGCGGTAGTAGTTCGTGGTAAGAGTGCCCGTGCCGCTCGTGGGGATGTCGTGGTAGCGGTCCACGCTCTCCAGGAGCGAGGTGGTCGAGTTGTAGGCGTACCGTGTCCAGGTGACGTAGTCGTCCTGGCCTTCG
This sequence comes from Planctomycetota bacterium, assembly GCA_026387035.1. Lineage (NCBI taxonomy): Bacteria > Pseudomonadati > Planctomycetota > Planctomycetota bacterium. The sequence continues at coordinate 30,765 of JAPLMM010000004.1, read as the reverse complement.
CCCGTGTCGCTCCCGGTCGGGAGGTGGGTGGTGGCGTTGTATCCTTCCGTCACGCCGGCCGGGTCGAGCGAGTACATCTGGAGGGTCAGGTCGTCCTTGTTGGTCTTCTCGACGCGGATGGGAAGCGCGGCCGTGTGGGTCGCGGTGCTCCAGCCCGGATAGACCCGCGTCTCGTTGTCCTTGTAGGCAGTGCAGACGAGCGTGCCCTTGGGGTCCTCGGCCTTGACCTCGCGGCCGAGGTCGTCGAACTCGCGCTTGGCGACGAGTTGCAGCGAATTGTTGTCGGTGTGCGTAAAGGGCGCATTGCCGCTCCAGTCAATCCACTTCGGCTCATTGCCATCGGTGATATCCGTCGGGAGATCGTCCGTCTCCACGTCGATCATCGTGTAGGCGAGGCCGCCGGTGTCCTCATGGTACGAGTAGTAATTGACGTACCCCTCGCCGTCCTGGGTCCAGCGCAGGCGCCCCCGGTCGTCGTAGTACTCCTTGGTGACGACGGAGACACCGGGGCCGTTCTGTTCAGAGGGGACCGCTTCGCGCGTGACGGTCTTTTCCTGCATTTGCAGATCGGTGCCCGAATCGTGGAACGTGTAGGTCGTGGTGATTAAGAAGCGGGCGGATTCGGTGGCTTCGGTCGTGGTGGCGGTGTGATACACGTACGTCTTCCAGGGGAGGTACTTCGGGCGATTGGCCGCCCCGTCGCCGTATTCGACGACTCGGAGATAAATCGCTGTGGATACGTTGGAGTTTCCCTGTTTCACCCTCTCTTTTATCAGATACCCATCGGCATTGTAGTCGTACACATAGACGACGCCGCTGCTCTGGTTCATGATGCTTGCGCTCGTCCAGGTGTCCTGCACGTCCAGGAAGGTCGTCACCTCGCCGGTCGTGTCGATGCAGGTGTGGGCCGAGGGCAGGCGCTTCTCGACGACCTGGTTGGCATTCTGGCCCGCGGTCTCGCCCATGACGAACGATTGGCACCAGTACTTCGGGGAACTGTCCGGGTTGTCCACGAAGACTTGCCGCAGCGTGAGGCGGTCCTTGTTCAGGCCGTACACCGTTCGCGTCCCGGCCTCCGTGTGGTCCTCGACGACGATCCGCTGGACGGCGTTCAGATCGTCCACCACCGAATTGTTCATGTAATAGTAGGTCCGCGTTCCGAGGTAGCCCTTGTAGTCCTTGCGGACCGTCTGGGACTTGGCAAACCCCGTCTCGTCGAAGTTCGAGCCCCCATACGTCCCCCCAAGGGCCGCCGTGTCGAAGGGCTCGGGGTAGTATTTGTACGTCACGTTGGCGTAGTCCTGGAGCGTCACCGAGCCGGTGACGACCCCGTCGTCGTCCAGTCCCAGGAGTTGGGCCGCCGTCTTGCTCCCGTCGTCCATAGCCTTTTTGACCGACGCCGGCGCCAGGACCATCTTCAATTGGTGGGCGCCGCCGTTGCCGTCGCCCTCGCGGAAATAGCGGTACATCGTGATCTGCTGGATGGAGAAGTCCTCGTCGTCGGATTGGGTCAGGTCGTCCGACGTCGCTCGTTTGAAGACTTCGACCATGATCAGGTCGCCGTCGTCCCCGCAGTCGGTCGAGTAGCCGCTGTCGCTCTCGTAATACTTGTACTTGACGCGCTGGAGGGTCCGAGGAGTTGGGGTGTCACCGTTTTTGACGTCGATCTGCCTGAGCCGGCCGCCGTTCGGGCCGCCGTCCACGTAAGAATAGACGACCGACCACCCCTGGCTGGTCGTGACCGAAGTGATCCGGCCGGTGGAGGTCTCGTCGTCGTAGGAATAGGTGAGCCAGTTTGTGCGATACTCCAGGTCGGAAGCACCATACCGATCGGTGCGGTATCGGAGAAGTCCTTTCTCGTTGTCCTCCCAATCTTCGCTGAAATCGCAGAAGAAGAACGTTTCGCCGCTCTGGGTGAGCGTTAGCCTGTAATAGCCTTTCCCGTCTATCTCGTCCGGAACCACCAATGTGGCGAGGTAATCGGGAGGCGGTGTGAACGTCTCGCCGTCATTGCTGGTAAAGACTCGCTTGCAGAGGTGGTCCAGATAGAGTTCGATGTTCTCCGATCCTTCCACTGGACTCAGGAAAGTCGTCAGCCACGTGCACTTCCAGCCGACGCCCTGGATGTGCGCCCCTTGCTTGAGCGCGCTGCTGTAGTGGCGTTCGTGGAACCAGGAGACCGTCACGCCTGGCAGAAACGCGTCCGTGGCGCTCTCCGTCACGGTCCCATCCGCAAGCACGATTGGCTCCGGTGTGTCGGATGGGTCCTGCTTTTTAGGTGGCACGCCGTCCGGCACATTTCCAGGCAGATCGGGGCATGCCCAGGTGCACGGCGACGCAATCGCCATTGCAAGGGTCGCGCACACCCATCCCAACGCCAGCCTGGCTGCAAAGGACCGCACCGTCCGACGGGAACTACCGGTTGCCTTCCGCGCGTTCATGTCAATCTCCCTGACCGGTTACTTTACCCTATTGCCGACCCGAAAGAGGACCGGGGCAAACGCATCGGCCCTCTTTTCACTCCGTCGTCAGCGCCTCGTAGCGCCTCACCGCCTCTTCGTCTCCCCGCGCCCTGGCTGCATCGAGTCGCTGCTTTAACGTCTCGGCATGCAGATCGGCGGCAACCGCCTTCGCGCGCTCGGCTCTCAGGTCCGCCTCGATCCACAATCTGCTCGTGTCGCGCCGAAGTTGTTGAACGCCTTTGGCGAAAACCTCGTCCTCGAACTGGTGCCCGAGACCGTCCAGCGTTTCTGTAGCCTTCTCGTATTTCCCGACGAACATGTGGCCACGAACGATCTCGTCCAGAACCTGGAAACGGACCGGTGCGGAGGCTGCCAGAGCCAGTGCCTGGTCCAACCATTTCTTGCCCCGCAAGGGAGACGGGAACAGCACCGATGGGACGACCGAGTCGGCGTGAGCCCGGGCGAGGAGCCAACCGGCCTGCGCGTCAGGGCTGCCCGCCGCAGTCTCAACCTGCCCGTCGAGGTACGCCTGCCAGGCCTCAATCCCCCCTGCTGCGAAACGCACATACGTCAGAATCTTCGCCACCCCCAGGCGCGGCTGGCCTGCGGGGTCAATCAACTTGGCCTCGACCGTCTGCCGCGTCTCCGGCGTTCCGAGTAGCGCGGCCAAGTGCATGTAGTAGTCCCACGGCAGACTGGCTGTGAGTTCCCCCTTCCTCACCTTCGTGGCGATGGCGGCCGCCATGGCCGGGTAGCCCTTGCCCTCGCCGGTCAGTTCATACACCTGCATCAACTCGCTGACGATGTTGAGCGCACCCACGTCGGCTCTTTCCCGCGCCTCTTCGGAACCGACTTCGGTTTCGTAGGCTTTCATCACCCATTCCCGCGCCTTCTCCTTGTTGCCGGCCGAGTTCCATGCCGCAACAATCAGCCAGCACACGTTCCAGCGGATTGGCTTCTCAGCGTTCAGAACCAGCCACCGCTGCTCGAAAGCCTTCAGCAAGGGAGCAGCGCTTTCAGGGCGCCCGTCGGCCACGACCCTTGCCAGTCTCGCCAGTTCGACGTCGCCGCCTCCCTTCCAGGAGTCTCCGCTTCCGAACCACGCGAGGACAACATCGGCAGCCCGTTTCCGGTCCAACGAGGCGAGAGAATCGATGAAAGCAGTGAGATTCCCGATCTCCATCACTGCGAGCTCCTCGTCCGACGAGGCAAACGTCGTCTGGAGTGCAGCCAGCCACCGCTGCCGCTCCTCGGGGGGGAGGTCCTCGCCCACCCGGGCGGCGAACACCTTCCACAGCACCGGCCCCGCTTCGCGCATCTTCTCGGGGTCGCCCAGGAGCGAGTCTGAGATGTGTTTGGCGATAAGGAGGCGGGCGGCTTGCAGAGCGCCTCAAGTTCCCCGAGGTTCAGCCCCACGAGGACCGCTTCGCTCCCGCCGTAGGCGTCGCGGATGCGCTGGGCCCACTCGATGCGAGATTCGCTCGTGAGGTCTTGTCTCAGGGGCGCCACAAGTTCGCGCCACGCGGCGCTGCCTATCTCGCGCGCGGCCTCGGGGGTCGAGAGGTACCGCTGCTGCACGTGTGCGGCCAGGCGCTGCCGCACCGAGCGGCCCGCGTCCCCCGCGGCTAAGAGGCTGTTCGCCAACGAGGCGAGCGCGTTGGGCGCGTACTCCTGCCATGCGCTCGTGCTCTCGGCCCAGACGGCCGCCACGGCATCGGCCTCCTTGTCGCCCAGGGACTTGAGCGCCGCCGAAAGGCCCTGAACGTCGCCCAATTCCATTGCGGTCAGTACGCCGGCGTCCTCGACGCAGGCCGCCCGCAGTTGCGCGGCCCACGCGGCCCGGCGCTCGTCGGAGAGCCATTTGGCAACGTGCCCCATCAGTTCCTTCCATTGGCCGCCGCCGACGGCCCGCACCGCCTCAGCGTCGGCGAGGTACGTGCTCTCGACGTGCGCGACCAAGCACTCGCGCGCCGCCCGACCGGCTTCCGTGTCTGTCGTCAGACGAGACGCCAGTTTCGAGGCGAGTTCATTCGGCTTGAGCGATCGCCAGGCCGTGGTGGCTTGAACCCAGGTGGCCAACGGCTCCTGCGCCTGCTTATCCCCCAACGCCTTCAGGGCGTCTCCCAGGCCCAGGACATCGTCGAGTTTCTGCGCGGCCAGCACCTCGGCGTCTTGGACGTAGGCCGCCCGCAGCCCGGCCGCCCACGCGCTTCGCTTCTCCTCCGACAGGTCCGGAACCAACCGGCTGGCCAGGTCGCGCCACTGGGCGGCCGACACCGACCGCGTCGCCGCCGCGTCGGCCAGATAGGCGGTTTCCAGATGCGAGGCCAGACGCTGCCGCGCCGACGCACCCTCTTCTTTCACCGCGGCCAGAGTTCCGGCCAACGAGACCAGGTCCGGCGGCTTCAGGTCGCGCCAGCCGGCGGTCTGGTCCACCCAAAGCGCCACGACCGCTACTGCGTTCTCCTCGCCCAGGGAACTGAGGGCCCGTGAGAGACCTTGAACATCGGCCAACTTCAGGCCCGCGAACGTCTCCGCGTTCTGGACGTAGGCCGCGCGCAGGCCGTTGGCCCAGACCGTTCGGTTCTCTTCGGACAAATCCGCCCCGAGGCGCCCGGCGAATTCCCCCCACTCGCTGCTCGAGACGGAACGCGTCGCCTCGATGCTCGGCAGAAACTGCTCCTGGACATGGGCGGCTACGCGTTGGCGGGCAACCTGGCCTGCTTCCTTGGAGGCCGCCAGGCTCGACGCGAGCGAAATCAGGCCCTTCTGGTCGAGCGCCTTCCAGCCCTTCGTCCGTTCCACCCATGCAGGGGGCACCGAGTCCGCCTGCGCGTCGCCGAGCGACTTCAGGGCGGCGGTGAGGGCCTGCACGTCGCCGAGCATCAAGGTCTCAAACGCCCCGGCCGCTTCCGTGAACGTGGCGCGGAGCGTCGACATCCACCGCCCCCGGTTCTCGTCGGGCAAGTCCTGTGCCAGACGCACAGCCAAGTCGCGCCAGCAATTGAGCGGGACCGAGCGCACAACATCAGGGTTGGCCAGGCACGTGCTCTCCACGTGCGACGCGAGGTGCTGCCGCGCCGATTGCCCTTGCTCCTTTGCCGACGCCAGGCTCCCGGCCAACGAAACCAATTCCGCGGGGTTGAGCGTCTGCCACGCCGTCGTGGTCTCCACCCACGCGGTGACCGGCCGGTGCGGCTGTTGGTCGCCGAGGGCCGCCAAAGCGCCCGAGAGGGCCTGCACGTCCCCCACCTTGAGGCCCTGGAGCGCTTCGCCATTGTCCACGTAGGCCGCCAGGAGATGCCCGCTCAACCGTTCGCGGGATTCCTCGGACATCTTGCCGGCCAGCACGCCGGTCAGGTTCCGCCAATCCCCAAGGGAGACGGACTTCATGGCGGCGGCATCGGCTGTGTACGTCTGCTCGACGTGGGACGCCACCTGCTGAAGGGCCGCCTGCCCCGTTTCCTTCGCCGCCGCCAGGCTGCGGGACAGCGAGACCAGGTCCCCCGGCTTCAGGGCCTGCCACGCCGTCGTGGTCTCCACCCACGCGGTGACCGGCCGGTGCGGCTGTTGGTCGCCGAGGGCCGCCAAAGCGCCCGAGAGCGTCTGCACGTCCGCCAACTTCAGACCGGCCAGTACCCCACCGTCCTCGACGAACGCGGCCCGGAGACTCGCCGCCCAAGAAGCGCGAGATCCCTCGGAGAGGCCGGCCGCCAACACCCCCGTCAGGGCCTGCCACTGGCCGGGTTTGACCGAGCGTGTCGCGTCCGGCTGAGCCAGGTACACCTCCTGCACATGGCCCGCCACGCGCTGGACGGCCGCCTGACCCGCTTCAGCGGCCATCCGCGAGAACGTCGCCAGTTGGCACAGGGTGTCCGTGGAAGACGACTTGTACTTGTCGGAACCTTCCACCCAGGTGGCGCAGATGAGCCCGGCCGCCTCGCGGCCACCTGCACCGACCAGAGCCCGGCAGGTCAGGATGAGTTCGGCCTCGCTCATCCCCACGATGGAGGCGGGGTCCTCCCGGAGGGTCCGTAGCACGGACACCGCCAGGACGCCCGGCGAGTCGGCTTCTTCGGCCAACCCACGGCTCGCGGCCAGACCGAAGACCACGAATGCCGAGAGGACGGCTGCCCAAAACGTGTTGGTGTGGCGGTTCATTGGACTCCCCTTTCTCTGGTGAGGACGCCCGCCGACGGGCGGCGCACTTCCTCGCTCAGATAGTTAGTGTCACGTCGAAGGGGGAATGTCACAGGGGGGCGGAAAATTTTTTTATGGCTGGGCTCGGCCAGCCTTCCGTGAGCCCGGTCGGGCCTTTCAGGCAAGGTGCCGCCGGCCCGACGGCGGAAGAAGAATCACGGAACCCGCCCGGAAAATCCCGCCGAACGAGCGAAGAGGAACGGGCCTCATGCGTCAGGAGGCGCGGGGGGCCGGTTGGCTACCCCGTTGCCATTTTGCTGCTCTTCAAGACATTTGCGCAGCCGCTGGCGGGCCCGCCGACACCGCTCACGGAGAGCGCTCTTGGGAGCATTAATCACCTCTGCTATTTGACGGTACTCGTTGTCCAGGAAGTACTTGAGCGTCAGCAGCCTACGATCCGCCGCGCTCAACTGGGAAAGCGCGAACCGTACCTCATCCCTCAATTCGACCTTCTCCGTCCCTTCGGCACCCTGTGTAGGCCGCGAGCCGGAACCCCCCGCTTTTGCAAACCCGGCCAACACGTTTCGTCGTCTCATTTCCTGCTGGCGGATCCGCCGGCATTTGCGCCGGGTGACCGTATAGGCCCACGTGGTGAACTTGGACTGCCACTTGAATTGCGGCAAGAGCCCCCAGATGGTCAGCAGGATCTCCTGAACAGCATCGTCCGCTTCGCTTGGAGGAAGCAGCGCCATAGCCCATCCACGGACGAGCGGCTCCAGGCATGGGCAGAGATCCTCCCAAGCTGCCCGCTCGCCCGCTTGGGCGCGGCGGATCAGTGGTTCCAACGCCACCTCGGCCCTTCCAGGCCGAGGACTCCCCCTTGCTTCTCCCACCCGGCCTCCCCCGGGCCAACCCAGTTGCCTCTACGGCGCCTGCACAGACGTGTCGGAGCGACAGGTTGGATATGAAGTCAAATCCGGCATTGTTCTAAGTAATGAATTGGAAAGGCTTTATTTTATCGCCTAGCCATCCGTTCGCAAGAACCGCCTCCGGCCTACGACGTGCCGTCACGTACAATATGACAACTCTATGTTACTCTACGGCCATCCTGTGGGAGCGCCTCTCAACCCCACGCCGTGGGGCCGGGGCCTGACACTTCCCCCACATCTGGAGCCTTCGGCGGCGACCGGAGGCGTGCCATCGAGAAGCACGACAGAGACGCATGGCTGTCCGGCTTGGCACGAGCGAAAAAATTCTTGTGGCCCACCTGTGACACAAGGCCTTGGAGATGACACTAATAAGGGGAAAGTGACCCGAACTACACCCGTTGCGAGGGACCGTATGCGCCCAGACCCGTCCAACGACGCTCGGTGGCCAGGGGGAAGCGGAGGAAGTCCGGACTGCGGGACCCGCCGGACGGCGTGCAGCCAGCGCGTTTCGGCGGACCGCGTCGTGCGGACGGCCCTCGGTCTTCTCTTGTTGGTCGCCGCCGCCCTGAAAACCCATCAGTTGGCCACGGAACCGGTGCCGGGCGAGGGGCTGCTTTCAAGCCGCGGGTTCCAGATCGTCTGGGTCGAGGGCGAGATCCTGCTGGGGTTGTGGTTGGTGAGCGGACTCGCGCGCCGCGCGGCGTGGGCGGCGGCGCTCGCGTGTTTTGTTGTCTTCGTCGGCGTGACCCTCCCAAAAGCCCTCACCGGAGCGGACTCGTGCGGCTGTTTCGGCGCGGTGAAGGTTAATCCGTGGTACACGCTCGTTCTGGACGTGGGCGCGGTCGGGGCCTTGACCACCTTTCGTCCCAACCTCAAGAGCCGGCTCCAGCCGCCGCCCCGGGTCCGTCTGCAACCGGTCGCTGCGGTCCTGATCAGTCTGGCGACCGGTGCCGCCGCCGCGATACCGATCCTGCGCTACGAACCGGCGATGCTGTCCCTCGAAGGCACGGTGGTCGGAGGAGGCCGACCGGTGCTCCTCGAACCCAAAGAGTGGATCGGCAAGCCCTGCCCGCTCCTTGCCCACATCGACATCGGGTCCCGGCTCGCCAAGGGCCAATGGATCGTCGTGCTCTACCACCACGATTGCCCCCACTGCCAGGAGCGCGTACCTCAGTTCGAGCAAGAGGCGCGGGAGCGGGCAGAGAGGATGAACATCGCCCGGACGGCCATGGTCGAACTAGCGCCGTATGCGCCGCCCGGCCGCTCGCTGCTCCCGGCCGGAACGCCGTGCGTCCTGGGGCGCGCAAGCGACGAACGGGACTGGTTCGTCGCGACGCCGACCCTTCTAGCGCTCATCGAGGGAACGGTCGTCGAGGCGGTGGTCGGTGAAGGCCGCCCGGGTCCAGCGGAAGCGGGGCTGGCCGTGTGGGGCGGCGCGGCGGGGCAAAAACCCGTGGCCGTCGAGGACGGCGAGTACGCCTTCGGTTTCGTCGAGCCGGGAAGCATCCGGAAGGTAGTCCTGGCGATCCGCAACCCGTCGGCGAAGGCGCTCACGATCCGGCGCGTCCAGTCCGAGTGTCTGTGCATGGCCGCCGAAACGCCGCGCGAGCCGATTCTCCCCGGCCAAACGGCGTCGGTCCGGCTGGTCTTCGTCGCGCCCAGGAAGGGCCTCCACTACGACAAACGGATCCTGCTTCACACGGACGACCCCGAACACGCCCTGATCCCGATTCGAATCCAGGCCGAGGTTGGGTTGGCGATGGAAGTCCGCCCGTCCCCCGTGGATTTCGGAGAACTGGCTCTGGGCGAGGAGCGCGAGGGGACTGTGACGATCCGCAACCGGGCCGCAAGACCCGTGCGCCTCATCTACAGCACATCCAGCGCGTCGGGATGCCTTGTCCGGGTCCCCCGGGAGGCCGTTCCGCCCGGGGGGGAACGGGCGGTGCCGACGGTCGTGCGCGCCCAGGGGCGCGGGCCGCAGAGCGTCACGATCTCGATCCACACGGACCTGGAGTCCCAGCCGTCGTTTGCGATTCCGGTGCGGTTCGACGTGGTCGAGCGGCCGCGCGTCGGCGGCCTGCCGAGCGCGGCGGCATCCGTGCAACTCCTGGAACCCGAGGGTTGACCCCATGAAACTCCCCATTCTCGGCCTCGCGGCGTTCGTCCTCGTGTGGACCGCGGCGCTCGTCCCGGCCCAAGACATGCCGCAGGACGCACCGCCGCCGGTGGATGTCCCCACCAAGGAAACGCCCCCGGAGGCGCCCGCCGAAGCACCCGAGCAGCCGCCTCCCGTAGCGGCCGAGGAATCGCCTTCCCCGACGGTTCCGGTCCAAGGCGGCGAAGAGGAACTCGTGCAGTTGACCTTCCCCGAGAACCTGGAACTGAAAATCCTCGTGGACTATGTGACGACGCGGCTCGGGATAAACCTTCTCTATGACGAGGGGCTCCTGAAGAGGCGGATCACGATCTCCGCGCCGGCGAAGGTCCCGAAGGAGTCTCTCTTCGGCCTCCTCCAGAGCGTCCTCAGGATGTCGGGCCTCCTGATCGTGGACGGCGACCAGCCGGGGTGGAAGGAGATCGTGCCGGCCCAGAACCTCGTGACGGTAACGGAAGGGTTCGAGGAGGACCCGCGGCGGCTCGCCGACGCCGAAGCGACGCGGGCGATGACGCAGGTCTTCACCCTCCGGAACGTCGCCCCCTCGGCCGTCGAGCCGGTCATCAAACCGTTCCTCGGCACGCCGGGGGGGAACAGTTTCGCGGTACCGGACCGGAGCCTCCTCTTCGTCACCGACTACGCGGACAACCTTCGGCGCGTGGCCGAGATGATCCGTCTCTTCGACCAGCCGGGCCCGAAGGCCCAGGTGCACTTCGTAGCCGTCAAGCACTGGGACGCGGCGGAACTCGCGCAGCGCGTCACGGCCCTTCTTCGCGAGCGGGACCGAGTCACCGGCCGGGAGGGCAAGGCCCCGCCGCGGCCTTTGAGCCTCACCCACGAGCCGCGGACCAACCAGGTCATCCTCGTCGCGACCGAAGGCGCCGAGGCCGAGGCGCTCGACCTCCTTGAAGCCCTCGACGTGCCGACGGACATCCAGACGCGGACGTACTACTTCGCGTCGGCCTCGCCGGAGCGGATCGACCGGTTGGCCCGTGAGTTCGCCGGACCGGACGCGGCCCGGACGCGGTACCGCTCGATTCTGGACGCGCAGTCCGGGCTGCTGATCGTGACGGCCTCGCCGGAAGTCCACGCGTGGGTCGAGTCGCTCAAGGCAGACCTGGACGTCGCGGCCGCGGCGGAACTCAGCCCCGTCCGCTTCTACAAACTCGTCAATACGACCGCCGCGGAGGTTCTGGCGACCATCCGAGCCCTGGAGAGTCAGGAAGGCGGCATCGCGCGCCTGGCCGTCGAGACCCTCGGGCCGCCCGTGGAAGGGGCGGCCGCAAAACCCGTGGCGGAGCCGTTCACTGGTCCGAACCGGCCGCCGCCGGCCCCTGGCGAAGAACTGCCCAAACCCCCATCCTACAAGGAACCGGAAAAGGAACCGGAAAAAGCATCCCCCGCGCCCGACAAGGACAAGGGTGCCGAAAAGGCGTCCCCGTCACCCGACGCGGCGCGGCCGCTGACGCGGGTCCAGACGAAGGACGCCGTGGTGACGGCCGACCCGAACACCAACACGATCATCGTCGTCGCCCCGCCGCCGGTGCAGCGGGTGTACGAGCGGCTGATCGCGATGCTCGACAAGCGCCGGCCCCAGGTCCTGATAGAGATCACCTTGGTGACGCTCGACGTCTCGGACAACCTTTCCTTCGGCATCGAGATCTCGGGCGCGAACGAGCGCGACGATTGGCGGTGGCTCTCGTTCAGTTCCTTCGGCCTTTCGGCGGTGGACCTGGCGACGGGGGCCCTCGCGCTCCAGCCGGGGACCGGGTTCAACGGGATCGTCATCGACCCCCACACGGTGGACGTGGTCCTGAGGGCCTTGGCCACCAACGGCCACGCGCGGGTCCTCTCGGCGCCAAAGATCCTCGTCAACGACAACGCCACCGGGACGCTGTCGAGCGTCGCCGAATCGCCGTTTACGAGCGTCAACGCCTCCGAGACGGTCGCGACGACGAGTTTCGCGGGGTACGCCTCGGCCGGGACGACCGTCACCGTGACGCCGCACATCAGCGAAGGGGAGCACCTGCAACTCAACTACTCGATCACGCTGAACAGTTTCACGGGGGCGGGTGCCGCAGGCATCCCCCCGCCGCGGCAGACCGACTCGATCACGAGCCTCGTGACCGTCCCGAGCGGACACGCGATCATCGTGGGGGGCCTCAAGCGCCGGGACACGAGCGAGACGGTCTCGAAGATCCCGCTCCTGGGGGACATCCCCGGCCTGGAATACCTCTTCAGCAGCCGGACGCAAAGCGACGCGGAGACGACCTTCTTCGTCTTCATCCGGCCGGTCATCCTGCGGGACGACCGGTTCGAGGACCTCAAATACCTGTCGGAGCGCGACCTTCGTCTGGCAGAACTGCCGGCGGAGTACCCGGCGAGCGAACCGATGCTGGTGAGATGACCCCCGGCGGGCAATCGCGGCGGTCGGAAAGGAGGAGCAGCGAGGAAACATGGCGCCGGTGAACGAAAAGTTCGCTCTGGCCTTGAAGAGCCGCCTCGACGGCCGGTTCGAGGAGGCGCTCCAGAACGGTCCCCTCGACTCTCCGGGCCGGGCCCGCCTGGCCGGCATTGACGGGGACGTCGTGGCGGGCGCGACGGCCGACGCCCTGGGCCTGCCGTACCTGGAGAGCTTGGCGGGTCTGGCGCCCGACGCGGGGTTCCTGGCGAGGGTGCCGATCGCCTTTGCGCGGCGCCACGGCGTGCTGGGCCTGGCGGGGAAGGATGGCGTGGCGCTCGCGGCCATCGCGGACCTGGCGCAGTGGCTCCAGGTTCAGGTCCTCGGGAAGGTGCTGGGCGGCGTGCTCGTGCCGGTCCTGGCGCCCCGGGCGGAGATCCTGCGGGCGATCGGCGCCGCCTACGAACTCCAGACCGGCCAGGCCCAGCGCGTCATCGAGCAACTGGACGAAGCCCAAGTCCTCCGCGAGGTGAACGAGGCCGTCCGGAGCGAGGATCTCCTGGACGTCGCCAGCCGGGCGCCGGTCATCAAACTTGTGAATCTCGTCCTCTTCGAGGCGGTCAAGCGGCGCGCCTCCGACGTTCACATCCAGCCGCTGGAGGACCGCCTGGCCGTGCGGTTCCGCCTGGACGGCGTCCTCTACGACGTCTTCGACCCTCCGCGGGCCCTTCACCCCGAGATCGTCAGCCGCATCAAGGTCATGGGCGGGATGAACATCGCCGAGCAACGGCTCGCCCAGGACGGTCGGGCGACGGTCGAGGTCGGCCACCGGGTCGTGGACCTTCGGATCGCCACCCTTCCGACGCACCTCGGGGAACGGGTCGTCATCCGGCTGCTCGACAAGAGCGCCCGGCTTTACACGCTCGACGAACTCGGGATGGCGCCCCACGTCCTCGTGGAGTTCCGGCGGCTCATCCACACCGACCACGGCATCATCCTCGTCGCCGGGCCCACGGGCAGCGGGAAGACGACAACCCTCTACGCCGCGCTCCAGGAGATCAACGCGAAGGAACTCAACATCCTGACACTCGAGGACCCGATCGAGTACCGCCTCGAAGGCATCAGTCAGACCCAGGTCAGCGACAAGAAGGGCATGACGTTCGCGAGCGGTCTTCGGCACGTGCTGCGGCAGGACCCCGACATCATCATGGTCGGGGAGATCCGCGACGCCGAAACGGCCCGGATGGCGATCCAGTCGGCACTCACGGGGCACCTCGTCTTTTCGACGCTGCACACGAACGACGCCGCCGGCGCGGTCGCGCGCCTGCTGGACCTCGGGGCGGAACCGTACCTAATGGCCTCGAGCCTCCTGGCGGTTCTCGCCCAGCGGCTCGTCCGGCGCGTCTGCACCCAGTGCCGCACGGCCCACGACATCGCGGAAGAGGAGCACCATGAGTGGAGCCGGGTCGCGGGCCAGCGCGAGCTGCCCGAGAGGCTCTACCACGGAAGCGGGTGTGAGGCATGTCTCGGGACCGGGTACCGCGAGCGGGTCGGGGTCTTCGAACTCCTCACGGTGACCGAACCGATCCAGGAACTCGTGCTGGGGCACGCGAAGTCGTCCTCGATCAAGGCCGCGGCCCTGGCCGAGGGGATGACCACGCTCCGGGCCGACGGCCTGGCGAAGGCGGTCGTCGGCGCAACGACCCTGGAGGAAGTGGTCCGCGTGACCGGAAGGGACGAGTTCTAAATGGCGGTCTTCCGCTATAGCGCCGTGGACGTGGACGCCTCGACCGTCGCGGGGACGGTGATCGCCGACACGCCCCGCCAGGCCCGGGACGATCTCCGCGGCCGGGGCCTGACGGTGGCGGAGATCGCGGCGGTCGGCGAGCCCGCCGCGCCGGGCCTCTGGGAGCGCCGCCGCGGCCAACTCGCCCAGAGCGAGGTGGACGCCTTCGTCCGGGAACTGGCGACCCTCCTGGGTGCGGGGATCCCCCTCCTTGCGGCCGTCGACACGCTCATCCGCCAGCACCGCGGCCGGTTTCGAACGGTCCTCCAGGGCCTCAGGGACCGGATCGCCTCCGGCTCGAGCCTCACCGAAGCGATGGGCGCGCGGCCGGCGTACTTCGACGAGTTGTCGAGAAGCATCGTCCGCGTCGGCGAGAGCACGGGGACGCTCGAGACGGTCCTTGCGCGGCTGGCGGAGTTCCGCGAGAAGGCCCACCGCCTGCGGAGCCGTCTGGTGACGGCGCTCGTGTACCCGGCCGTCGTGTGCGTCATCGGCGCGGCGGTCGCGACGTTCCTCATGACTTACGTCGTGCCGCAACTGATCGGGACGCTCGAGGAGGCGGGCCGGACGCTGCCCCTGGCGACGCGCCTCGTCAAGGACGCAAGCGACCTGCTGCTGGGGTGGTGGTGGGCCCTGCTTCTGGCCGCCGCGCTCGCCGTCACGGGCCTGAAACTCCTGCGCCGCACGGCGCGGGGGCGCCTGGCCCTCGACCGGTTGGTCCTCGCGCTGCCGCTCGTCGGGGACGTCGTCCGCAAGGAAAACACGAGCCGCATGGCCGTCATCATGGCCTCGCTCCTTCGGGCGGGGGTCCACTTCGACGAGGCCGTGCGGATCACCGGGAGAACGCTCCGTAGCGCCGTCTTCCGAAGGACGATGGAGACCTACGAATTGGCCATCGTCTCCGGCAGCGACATCGCGGGGCCCCTGGAAGCGTCCAGGGTCTTCTCCCCCCTGGTCATCCAGATGCTCGTCGTGGGCCAGCAGGCCGGTCAATTGGAGGACATGCTCGCGCAACTCGCGGAGGCGTACGACCAGCAGGTCGCCACGGCCACGCAACGGTTGACGGCCATGCTCGAACCGTTGCTGATCGTTCTCTTGGCCGTGGTCGTCGGTTTCGTCGCCTTCGCCACGATCCTGCCCATTCTGGAGGTGAGCGATGTGCTCTAACCGCAAGCGACGTCGGGCACGGGGGTTCAGCCTCGTGGAACTCATGATCGTCATCGTGATCATCGGCCTCCTGGCCGGCGTCGTGACGATCAACGTTCGTCACCATCTTCTGCGGGCCCGCCAGAGCACCGCCCGCCAGGAGATCGCCACCATCGTCCACGCCCTGAACGTCTTCTACGCCGAGTGCGGCCACTACCCGACGAACGAGGAAGGGCTGGCGGTCCTGAAGAGCGCGGGCGAAAAATTCCCCGAGCCGCTCCTGGAAGGCGGCCTGGAAGACCCCTGGGGCCGCCCGTACCAGTACAACTCCCCCGGCGCAAGCGCGCCGTTCGAGGTAATCTCGTACGGCGCCGACGGCCGCGAAGGCGGCGACGGGATCGACGCCGATATCACGAGCGACGCCTTGAAAGGGTAGGTTTCACCATGCGTCGAAGGGCCTTTACGCTCACGGAACTGGCCGTCGTGCTTCTCGTCCTCGCGCTCCTCGCGGGGGCGGTGGCGCTTCGCTTGGAATCGCCGCTCCGGCGGGCCCGCCTCGAAGACCTGGCCCAAACCATCGTCGCGTTCGACCACCTGTCGCGCGTCTATGCGCGGCAGCACGACCGGTCCGTGCGGATCGAGGTGGACCTCGCGCAGGGGCGCCTGCGCCGGACGGACACGCGCGGCCAGGACCTGGGGACGGCCCTGGAGTTGCCGGACGGCTATCGCGTCGCCAGGCTGATGGTGCGCGGCCAGGATTACTCGATCGGCTGTGTGGCGATCCACTGCAGCCGGCTCGGCTTGACGCCCACCTACGGGCTGCTCCTCGAAGGTCCCGCAGGGAGGCGGCAGTGGGTTCTCGTGGCGGGCCTGACGGGCGAGTCTTTGGAACCGGAGACTCTAGATGAGGTGCGCGCGGTGCTGGCGGCAACGGGGACGGGGCTTCACGCTGGTTGAGGCCGTCGTGGGGACCGCCATCCTGGGGTCGGTCCTGGCGGCGGTACTCCTGGCCAGCGCGCGGATGCAGGTCCAGGCCCGCCGGGCGGCCGAGCGGACGGAGGCATGCCGCGTCGCCGACGAACTGCTGGAATCGTGGTGGCCGAAGCGCGACAAGATGCCCCTCGAGAGCGAGGAACGGGTGCCCGGCCGCAAGGGTTGGACGTGGCGGGCCCGCACGGTCCGTCGCGAAACGCTGGGCGGACTCGAGGCCGAGACGATCGCCGTCGAGGTCTTCCGCGAGGGACAGGCTGGGGGCGAACCTGCAGCACGGGTGGAGGTGATGCTTCCGAATGCAAGCGCGGACGAAAAAAGCGCTGACGCTCGTTGAACTCCTGGCGGCCCTGGTTATCACGAGCCTCCTGGTGGTGGCGGCGCTTCGAGTCTCGACGCACCTGGCGCGGGCGGAGATCCTCACGCGCCGGACCCGCGAGGACTCGTGGTCCGAGGCCCGCCTGCGGGACCTCGTGACGATGGACGTCGCCCACACCGAGGCGTACCAGGAAGACCGCGAAGGGCTCGTCCTCTGGACCTCGGCGTGCCTGGAGGCCAAGACGCTGGAACTGGAGCACGTGCCCGGAAAAGTCGCCTACCGGGTGCAGACAGTTGGCAACCGCGAGTGGCTCGTGCGGAGCCAGGAGTCCGAGTGGCATCCGCCGGTCACGGAACTCGTGGGCCGGGGCGTCAAGGCCGTCCTCCTTCGCGCGAAGGACGAAGACAAACCGTCCGCCGGGGAGCGAAAGGCGCTGCCTGCGGCCGCGACGATGGCTGTGGAGTTCGACGAAGAGGGGCGCCCGCCCGTCCAGTGGACCGTGCGCAGCCGCGCCATCCGAGGGTGAATCCCATGAAACGCCGCCGCGGGTTCGTGCTGCTGATGGTTCTGGTGGTCCTGGCCATCGCCGGGACAGTCCTGGCCGCCGGCGCGCGGCGGTGCGGCGAAGAGGCGCTCCAGGCGTCGGCCGAGGAACGCACGCTCCAGCAGAAATGGGGCGCCCTGAGCCTCGAAGCGCTCCTTCTGCCCCTGGCCGAACAGGTTCTCACGCGTCCGGACGAGGAGTCCGCCGAAGGGCCGACGGCGATCTTCCGGGCACAAGTCACCCTCGGCGCTATTCTGTTCGAGGTCGTCCTGGCCGACGAACAGGCCAAGGCCAACGCCAACCTCCTCGCCCACCGCAAGGGCGAAGAGGGACTCGCCGAGAGCCTCCGGGTGCTCCAGGCCCACGCACGCGAAGTCCTCCAGGTCCACTTGAGACCCATCAAGCCCTCCGATGAGGCGGCCGGCACCTTCCCCGTCCGCTACGCGAGCCTCGAGCAACTGTACGCCGCGGCGACGCCGACAACCCTCCTCGGGCCCGACGCCCAGAATCCCGGACCCGCCAGTTCCGTGACCTGCTGGGGCTCCGGCCAAGTGAACCTCCGGCGGGTCGACGTGGCCGTCCTCCGCGAGGTCCTCTCGGGCCTCCTTTCGGAAACAGACCTTTCCAAGATAGAGGACTTCCGGCGCAAGACCCCGGAGGCGACGGCCACGCAGATGCTGGATCACTTAGATCTTGGGCGAGAACGGCGCGCGGCGGTCGAGCCGCTTGTCACCGACCGATCGCTCTGCCACAGCCTCTGGACCATCGCCGTCGCAAAGACGCGCCGGGTATACCGGCTGGCGGTTCTGGAGACCGGCGCGGCCGCAAGCGCCGCTTCCGTGCGAACCTTCGCGTGGGGACCATGAGAGAACGCACCCAACGACGGCTACTCTGGACTTTGAGCGCGACGCTCGGGCTCGGCCTCGTCGCCGCCGTGTTGGGTCTTGGCGTCCTGCCCGTCGAGTTCGGTCCGGCGACGGCGGACGCCCCGGGGCTCCGGGGCGAGGCGCTCGCCCCACGTCAAGTCGAGCCGCTGAGCGCCTTCGCCGCGATCTTCGAGCGGGACCTCCGGCGTCCGCTCTACGACCCTTCGCCGGCAGCGAAGGCCGATCCGCCGCCGCCCCCACGCCCGCAGGTGGACCTCGTCGGCACGGCCGTCGAACCGGGGTACACCTACGCGTTCCTCAAAACCGGCGGAGGCAAGGTCAAGATGGTGGGCCTCGGCCAAGAGGCGGACGGCGTCAAGGTGACGGCCATCGCCGTCGGCGCGGCCACCATCGAGTTCCAGGGAAGGACCTATGCCCTGGAGGTTCAGAAAAAGGAGGCCCCGCGGTGAAGCCCGCCTTTTTCGTGGCAATGGAATCCGGCGGATGGTCCGTGTTGCGGGTCACGGAGGACGAAATCCTCCTGCGCGAGGTCGCTGCCACAGAGGACGAAGCGAACGTCGGCCAGGCGGTCGCCGAGTCCCTCAAGGAACTCGGGTACCAGGGCCAGGCCATCTGTCTCGGCCTGCCGGCCGAGATGGTCCTCGCCGCCGAGATCGACGCCTCCGGCCTGCCGCGACGCAACCGCCGAAGCGCCATGGTCTATCGCCTGGAGGAACTCGTCCCCTGCGAGGCGGAACGGCTGACGGCGGACTTCCTCGCCTTGCCCGGCGGTCGGGCGTTCGCCGCCGCCGTCGAAACCGACCGCGTCCGCGCGATCCTGGACCGCCTCGCGCCCGCGGGGGTCGAAGTCGGAGCCGTCTGCCCGACGGCCCTCCTTGCCCTCCAGGAGGCCGTTGCGCCCCGCCAGGATCCTTGTGAGTACGTCCTCGTCGCGGGGCCTCAGGCTGTGAACGTCTTCCGAATGAGCGACGGCCGACCCACGGCATGGTATACGGCGCCGCCGCAGGCGCCCGAACTCGTGCGCCTCTTCCAGGCCGACCTCCTCGCCCGGCCCGCAGAAGGTGAACGACTCTCGGCACGTGTCATCGGGTCGCTCCCGCCGGACATCGCAGCGGCGGTCGAACACGAGACCACTCTTGCGCTCCAGGCAACCGACGCCGGCCCAAGCGCCCTCGAGACGGCCGCGCGCGGGGCGGTCGCCGTCCTGCAAGGCCGCCGGGAACCGTGGGCGGACTTCCGGCGGGACGCCCTGGCAGCCCCGAACCGCTGGCGGCGCCTGGCTGCGCCCGTGGCCACCGCCGCCGCGCTGGCCCTCGTGCTGATTGCCGCAATCGGAGGCCTGTCCTACTGGCGCAGTCTTCGCTACGATCGTCTGGCACGGCGGTTGGAGGGCGAGATGCGTGCGATCTACCAGAACCTCTATCCCAACCAGCAGGTCCCCGTCCAAGTGGAGAGGCGGCTGAGGAGCGAACTCGCGCGCCTGGCGGCGGTCAGCGGCGTGGGCGGCGCCCTCCCGAACCGGCCCAGCGCCCTCGTCATGCTCCGCGACGCCGCGAGCGCCCTGCCGAAGGACCTCCGGGTCCGAATCGTCGAGGCCCGGATGGATTCGGGCGGACTCCTGCTGGAAGGCGAGACCCGAAGCCACACCGACGCCGAGGCGGTCGCCCAGGCGCTCGGCCGGTCGGGCGCCTTCAGCATCGAACCGCCCCGCACCGAGCACCTCGCCAAGGGTGGCGTGACCTTCACCGTCGTCGGCGAACCCAGGCCGGAACGACAACCCGCGCAACCCGGCGGAACGTCCCGCCGGGAAGGAACGACGCCGTGAGACGACGCATGGCCATCTTGCTGGCGCTCCTGGCCGCGCTCCTGGGCGTGGCGGCGGTCTGGTGCTGGGGCCAAGTGGCGGCCCGGCGACGAGCAGCCATTCAGGCGCGAGACGACCTGGCGGCCTGCCGGCAAATGACCGATCTCATCGCCGACCTCGGCCGCCGCCAGACGATCGCCGAGGAGCGCGAGCGGCGGTCCTCCGAGGTCGCCGGACCCATCGAGCAAGCCGCCAAGGCAGCCGGCATCGCCGCGGGGGAGATCATCCGCATCAACCCCGCGCCCCAGCGCCGCATCGAGGGCACCGCCTACAAGGAAAAACCCACACAGGTCTTCCTGAAGCGCGTGTCGCTGAAGGCCCTCGTCGCCATGCTCCACGCGCTGAGCCAGTCGGACCAGCCGTTGCACCCCTCGGCGATCCGATTGACCGCCCCTAACCGCGAAGACACCGGCAGTCAGTGGGACGCCGAAGTGGTCCTCACGTACCTCGTCTATGACCCCGCACGGACAACACCATAAGGAGCCGCGACATGCCACGATCCTGGATGCTGACGCCTCTGGCTCTGCTCTTGGTCATCACCGGTTGCCAGAGGGCGGCCCTGGTCGGCGAGTATGCGACCGTGGCCGCCGACCCGCGCCGGGACACCGAACGGGCCCGCGAGAAGAACAACAAAGCCGTCGCCCTCATCAGCAACGGTCGGCTGGAAGAGGCCGAGAAAGTTCTCAAGGAGGCCCTGACGGCCGACGTCTTCTTCGGACCCGCCCATAGCAACCTCGGGACGGTGTACTACCGCCAGCAGAAATTCTACCTGGCGGCCTGGGAGTTCCAGTACGCCGCCAAATTGATGCCGCACCAGCCCGAACCGCGAAACAACCTCGGCCTCGTCTTCGAGGCCGTCGGCCGACTCGACGAGGCCGCCAAGTGGTACGACGAGGCCGTCGCCCTCGAGCCCG
Organism: Planctomycetota bacterium; assembly: GCA_026387035.1. Taxonomy (NCBI): domain Bacteria; kingdom Pseudomonadati; phylum Planctomycetota; species Planctomycetota bacterium. The sequence continues at coordinate 10,228 of JAPLMM010000004.1, read as the reverse complement.
ACAATCCCGAAATCCTCGGGAACCTGGCACGAACCCTCATCCGCAACGGACGCCGGGACGACCGGACCCGCCAAGTGCTCTCCGACCTCGTGCTGAAAGACACGCGACCGGACTGGGTCGCCTGGGCCAGGGAACAGTTGGCCTTGATCCCCAGCCCACAGCCGAAGGCAGTAAACCCAGACCAGCCAGGACCCGGTCAGTAAGAAACGCGCGTAGCGGCTTCACCACGGTTGGGCTGCGGCCGCTTGCGGCCGTAGCACAACCGATGTTGAGAACCGCCTGATCGGCAAGCCAGACTCGCGACTCTTTTCAGGCACATTCCTATCAGTCACACATGCCCTTGAAACCGCAGGCTGACAGGGCTGCTGCCCGAATCCCCACCCAGGAAGAGCCGAAAGAGGAAAGCGAAGAAACCGGCCGCTCTGAGCCCGAGTGGATAGAAATGGTTCTCAACCTTGCGCGAGCCTCCGCGCCACCAGTCTTTTCTCGCAAGGGCCGTCAAAGGGCAGGCTACTGCAACCCGTAGTGGGAGATCCCGAATCTGAGGCAACACTCGCCTTGAGCAAGCCTTGCGACCTGCAAGCGTCGCCAGTAGCGTCGACTGGTGGTCCATTTCCGCCGCTATTCTCCCTGCTCGTGGTTCCGCGTTCTGCCAGTGCTCCGCGAATGGCTTCCAACACCCCGGGGTCCCTGATCACCAGATCCAGAATCTCATCCGCCTTCTGCCTTCTCTGAAGAAGCTTCCTCGCCGCCTCATCCGACAGCGGGAACCCGCACTTCCCGCACTGAACCGAGGTCGGAACGTTCTCCAGTCCGCACCGCAGACAACGCACAACATCGACCGCCGCATTGGTCTCCAGGTCGATCCTTTTCTTTCCGAACACTGCCAGGATCTGGTCGTCGACCTGCTTGCCGCTGAGGTGCGTGTACACGGACGCCGTCCTGCCGCCCTGCCTCCAGCCGAAGTGCTCGTTCATCACCGCTTCGGTCCTGTTTACTTTTCCAGAAGTCCGCCCTGCGTCACACACACCCACTACTCGCTTCCGCGAATTCATCGAATACACGACGAGCATAGCCAGCAACGTGCGTAGGGAAGGCTCATAAGACCGAACGTGATGGATTCCTGTGGTTCAAATGGCCCGAACCTGGCAGGAAACGGTGGACTATATCTTCGGTACCGCGGAGCAGCACGCAAGGCATCCTCGGCGTAGTGTTAGGGATGATGGCAATTTACACCCCTCAGAGCTGGGCGGGTGTGAAGCCGCTTGATCTCACCCCGACTTTGTACTCGTCACGCTCTGTCAGCTAACCTTCGCTCAATCCCGTCCCCGCCGCGGTTTCTCTCAGCTTTTCCGCTACCAGACGGGCTAGTTGGTCCAGCATATCCTGTGTCATTACGGAGGCAATCAAGTCCGACCTCTCCGATATCTCCCTGGAGGCTTCCTCCAGATTCAGCATTCGTCCGCAGCCGGCGCATCGCCTGTCAAAGGCCCTGTTTATGGATCCGCACTTCCAGCACCGCTGGGGCTGCAGGGTGGCTCGCGTTCTGTCTGCGGCTCCGTACTTTTTCCTGATGGCGTCCTCGAAGCCCTTCTGGGAAAGTTCCACATAGAACATGGCCGTCTCAATCTGCGAGTGCCCCGCGTATTTCTTTATCTGGTAGGCGTTGTAGCCGTCGTCAGCCATGTGGGAGAGTTTCGCCTTTCTGAGCAGCTTCGGGGTGACTGTCCTTATCCTGGCCTTTTGAGACAGCCGGCTGAGCATCAGCGACAGGGTGCACAGCGACAGCGGCTCTCCCCGCGCGTTGAGGAACAGGTAGCTCTCTCTGTCGCTCCCATGGGGGTGTTCGTTAATCCAGTTCAGCAGCGTACGCCCGACAGTCTCGTCCGCCGCCAGTGGCAACCTTCGCGAGCCGGTCTTGCCGGCAACGTTGAAATAGACGCTGCCATCGCCATTGACTTCGATGTCGCCGATCTTCATCCGGACAAACTCCGAAGGCCTCACGCCGGTGTGATACAGCATGGTCACGATGGCCAGTTCCCTGGCGCTGTCGCTGGCCGCCCGGCACAACTCCCGCAACTCCTCCTGGGTCAGAATGACCAGTTTCTTCTGCCTGTGCTTGCGGTAGACGGACTCGATCTTGTTGACGGCTTTGAGCACAGGGACGAGCCGAAGGTACTCCTCCTGTTTCTCCGGACGATCGGCAATATCCTCGACGTAAAACCTGAAAAACGTCTTCAGTATCTTCTTGCGGTCCACGAACGTCCATTCCTCGCGGGATTCCTTCTCGATCGCCTGGACGAGCCGGCCCACGTCTTCTTTCTGCATTTCGTTGAAGCTTTTGCCCAGCAGACACGCAATCTGCCGCAAGCTGCGGATGTACTTGTCCTTGCGATTGCCGGAGACGGGTTTGTAGTGCTCGAGGAACCAGCGAATCCTGTCCTTGTTCCAGCGCGTGGTGTTGGCTTCCTCCAACAACCGATACTGCTTCTCAAGTCGTCCGGACCAATCATCCGACATGCACATCCCGTTCCGTACTGGCGGCTTATCAACCAGACGCGCGGAATCTGCAAACCAGACAAAGCCCCCACAGGGCCTCGGTGATGTCCTCCACGCGCCGCACCGACACGCCTGCCAGGTACATCTCCATCAGGGCCTCCTCCACGCTCGACTCGCGACGCCGGTACCGCTCGATGATCTGCGTCTCGAACGGCAGCGTGCGTAACTTCGGCACCTTCAGCGTCACCTCGCCCGCCTTGGTGTGCAGCCGACGCGCGTACTGGCCGGCCCGCGTGTCGGCACGCTCCGCCGACCGCTCGTATCGCCTGGCCCGGCACAGCCGGTCCGCCTCGGCCTGGAGCATCCCGTTCAAGGTCTCCTCGACGCTCTGGCGGACCATCTCCCCGAGGTGGGCCTTCACCTCGGCCTGGTCCACCCGAATCACGTCCGACAGCCCCTTGCCTTCGCCGTCCGTCTTGGTACGATGCGCCATGGGTAGCCTCCTTCTGCTGGTCCTTGGAAAACTTCTCCAATCTCCAATTCGACCAACTCAGGGGCTACCCGTCTACTTCCTACCTTCCGAAAGTGCGAAACTTATCGTACGTTATCTGAGGCCGAAACCGCTCCGCGGGTCGAAGCCGGGCTGTTCGAGGTCCATGGCGGAACGCCTGAGGTGTTCCACCATCTGGGCTGGTGTCTCGACCGGTGTCTCGCCGCCTTGGGCGACATGTTTGGCGAGGACCAGGGCGACGACGCCAGCGACAAAGGCCCCTGCCTGGCTCGTTCCGGTGGCGACCGCGTACTTGTCCGGGGGATAGGTGCTCAAAACCCGGACGCCGGGGGCGACCAAGTCCAGTTCCTGTCCCGTTGCTGACAGGCCTGAGACGTTTATGCGATCCCCGAGCGGTAACGAGGGGTCGTTACTCACCAGTGCGACGGATCCGACGGCGATCACTCCATCGTATCTGGCGGGATACCGGACTGTGCTGCCCGTGAACGGCCCACCAGGCTCGTTACCTGCGGCTGCAACGAGATAGCAACCCGCGTTCAGTGCCTTCGTGACCGCCTGACGAATCGGCGGATAGCTTTTCTCGGCCGCGAAGCTCATGTTGATCACCCGCACACCTTCGTCTACCATCCAGCGGATGCCGGCGGCTACACTCTTGGCATCGCTCTCGTCGCCGCGGATGACCTTTGCCACGTACAGTTCCGCTTCGGGGGCGACACCGATGACGCCCCGGCCGTTCGCTCGGGCGCAGACGATCCCGGCACAGTGCGTCCCATGGCCCGTGTCGTCGCTAGCCCATTCGGGCTGGGTCGCCAGAGTGAAGTCTTTCATCCTGGCGATCGGCTGAAGGTCGGGATGGAAGGGCGCGACGCCCGTATCGAGGACGCCGACCCTGATGCCCCGTCCGCGCGTGACCGTCCAGACCTGCGGGACACCCGTCTGGCGGAGGCCCCAATCGACCGTCTCGGCCGGCCGGTCGCAGACGTCCTCGAATCGCTCCGGCGCAAGGTGCGCGAGACGCCTCGCGGCGCGATAACGTACAGGATAACGTACGATAAGTTTCGCACTTTCGGAAGGTAGACGGGTAGCCCCTGAGTTGGTCGAATTGGGGATTGGAGAAGTTACCCAAGGACCAGCAGAAGGAGGCACCCATGGCGCATCGTACCAAGACGGACGGCGAAGGCAAGGGGCTGGATGGCGTGATCCGGGTGGACGAGGCCGAGGCCCACCTGGGGGAGATGGTCCGCCAGAGCGTCGAGGAGACCTTGAACGAGATGCTCCAGGCCGAGGCGGACCCGCCCAGGCGGGGCGAAGCGGTACGAGCGGACGACGCACACGGACCGCCCGGACTTCTCGGGCTGGCGGTCAGCGCCAAGGATAGACCGCTACCTAAATGATCAGGGGGCCGGTGGAGGCTGGCTGGTAGGGACAAAGCCGTGCTGACGGAACACCGCATCGCAGGCGCCGGAAAGGATGAACCTGACGAAATCCTTCGTCGTCTCGCTGGCACGCGGCGATACGTAGAGCACGAGGGGTTTCGACAAAGGGTATGTTCCATCGGCCAACGTTTTGCCGTTCGGTTTCACGGCCGTACCGGCCGGGCCAACGGCCACGACCCGGACGGCCGTGCTGTCCTGCGGAATGGCCGCTAAGTCCACAAACGCGATCCCCTGTGGGTCGAGAGCCAGGGCCGCAAGAACCCCCGCCGTGTCCTTCTTCGCCTGGAGATTCTTGCACCGCGTGCCCCTCATGACGCCTGAGAAAAACATCGCGGTCATGGGGTCGGCGGCGCCAAGCCCATAGCAGTGGATGTCTTTTTGCGCCATGGCGAGGCTGTCACCCCACTGGCCGACCTCGCCGGCGAAGATGGCGCGGACGCGATCCAGGGTCATCGCCCCTTCTTTGTTGACGACGCTCGTAACAACCGCGACCGCGCGGTCGGCGATAGGGTGAGCCTCCACCTTGAGTTCCGCCCACCTGGCACCGTGCACCTTTAAGGCCGCCTCGCCCGGAGGCCCCTGAAGCAGGAGCAGTTCCTTGCCGCCCAGGAATTGCCCCACGGCGGCCGCCTCGTCAGTCACCGCGTACTGCACCTGCACAACGGCTTTGGCCTTGACATATTCGGTCGCCAGGTCCTTCAGAAGCGGGCTGTACACGCTCCCCACCGCCTCGATCCTGACGCCTTTGCCCGCCCTCATCTCCTCCAGACGCTGCGCGGCCAGCATCTCGTTCTTCGTGGCCCGTGGGAAGTAGCCGTTTTCCCGGACGATCTCAGCCGCAGCGTCGCTCACGGCGAACTGACAGAACTCACGGACCGCAGGCGACGATTTGTCGGAGAAGACGAAACGAAACTCACGGACGACGGGATATTTTCCCAGGACGATGTTCTCAACGGTCGGAGGCACGGGCTGAGATGTCGAGTCCTTGGCAACAGAGAGGAGTTTGACTTCCACCGGCGGCGTGGGGCCGATCACGATGATGCCGATGCCGTTCGGGTCTTGTGCCACGGCCCCGATGACGTCGCGGTTGGAGGTCAGGTTCTGAAGGTCTTTGCGCCACTTCCGGTAGTCCAGCAGGTTATCGCTCAGCAACGAACCGGCCAGTTGGCGGGAGGGCTGGATCGTGTAAACCACGATCGGGGTGCCGGATCCGCCGACCTGGGACCACTTCGTCACCGTCCCGGACCAGATGCCGCAAATCTGGTCGATGGTAAGCGCGCCTGCGCGATTGCCCTTGTTCACAACGAACCCCAGCGCGGTCTGGGCGAAGGTCCACTCCGGGCCCGGCTGCGCGATGTCGGGAAAATCGGACGGCCACATCTTCCCCAGGATTTTCCGCAGCGGCCACTCGACGTAGGCCGCATCCGCCCGACCTTCTTTCAGGGCGGTGACGCCCATGCTCGCAGCACCCCCGCCGAACTTGATCTCGATGCTCGGATGCTCCTTCTTGTACGCCTCGGCGAGGCCGCTCAGCGCCAGGTAACAACTCGGCGTCCCCTGCAGGCGCAAGGTTTGCACGCCACCGGGGTTGATTTCGGCGGCGGACGCAGCCAGCCACCCGGAAGCGATTACCACCCCAGCAAGAATCACCAGAGCCAAGGCGCTTCGCATAACACAACCCTCCTTCAATCCCTATTCCACCGGCGGCGGCCTCTTCTCCTTCACTTCCGGCGATAGAGCCTTGTCCGCAAGTTAGATCTCAAGAACCAACGCGTCGCCTCTTCCACCCGATTCGCATTACGCCGGAGAAGCCCCAAAAGGCAACCTGGGAAGGCAAGAGCGCGAACAAGGTGTGGACGATAAAACGTTCCGTAAGCGCAAGCCATGGCTTGAGCACCGGCAAGGCCTCGATGAAGACGCTTCCCAGGAAGACCACGAGGAAAGAGGTGATAGCCAGAAGGATGCCCCACCGCCAGGCAAAGCAAAACCGTTTTTTCCAGACGGCGGCGGCAATGGCCCCAACCAACCAGGAGCACAGAGAAAGTCCTCCAAGGACAAACAGCGAAGATCCCATCGGCCCCCAACCGGATTGGAGGAAATCCAGGTCTCCCGGCCCGCCTCCGAGTAACACGGCTAACACGGCCAAGGGGGTGACGCAAAGCACAAGAATACAGATCGCGATTCGAGCCAGTACGTATTTCATTGGCCTTGAAGACCTGCCACTTGTTGCTGAACGGCCTGGACCGACGCTTCCCACCGGGGCTCCCACGGGAGCCAGTCGTCGTCGGGCATGTACATGACGTAGTCGGACCCTGCCGCGCCGTTGCCGGTGTAGGCGTTCGTCAGGCCCTGGTTCACGGTGACGGTCCGGTTGGCCCGATCGATGGCTGTGATGGTGCGTGTTTCGAACGCGGAGCCGTCGGCCGTGTAGATGCGGACCTGCTCGCCGACTTCCCAAGGGTACATGTGCTTAACGTGGAGTACGGTGGCACCGGCGCCGGCATTCTGCGTAAGCAGCTGACCGTAATCAATGACCGCCTCGGTATACTCGTTGGTCCAGTCCATGTCAAGAACACCGCCATGCTCGAACTCCCAGTTGTTGATGGTGGTCTGCGCCGCCGTGCGTGCGTTGTTCGCGCGGGTCTGGACGGTAGCCGCCGGCTCGGGCCAGATGGTCTCGGGCTCGGTGATGTCGGTCCGGCGTTGGTTCTTGAGGTAAACGGACTCGGCCAGTGAGATGAGGCCCCAGTGGCCAGGCCATTGGATGGCGAAGCCGCGGTTGACGTTGCCATTGCCGCCGTTACGATTGCCTTGCGCGTCGAACGTGACATTGAAGGCAATGGCGAGGTTATTTTCGCAGATCTTCTCGACGTAAACGAGGATGTCGACTTCGGCCTCCATGCGGGCGTGCTGCAGCCAGTTTATGCCACTGACGCCTCCGCCAGGGAAGTATTCAAAATGGACGACGTCGTCGGCAGCTATGTGGGCTCGCCAGCCGAGAGCGGTATTCTCGGCAACGGTTTTCTCATTGCCCTGGAGGGCGTTGAGCTTGTTCTTCAGCAGTAGCCACATGTCGACGGCCGGATCCTCGACGCCCGGCGTGGGTGTGGCCCAGCCAGTGCCCGTCAGGCGGTTGTGCGTCCAGGCGAAGAACCTGCTTGGCATTAACTCGACCATGCTGGGGTACGTGTCGGGCAGGTTCGCGTAGAACCTGAGGTTGTTGTAGCCGGCTTCCTGGGTGATGAGGACATGGCTCAGGCCGGGCCAGCCGAAGGCCACTTGAGCTCCGGCGGCAAGCAACGTTACGGCCAAGACCATCCGTAAGAGTACACGGAAAGCGGTCATTTCTCGCCCTCCTCATCGCGATTCTTCTCGCCCTTAGTAGTAGGCACCAGTGTGAACAAGGCATCGACCCGATCCGAGAGCGTTGCCCAGGCGACACGCTTCGTTCCCCAGGGGGCCACCTCCCGTTTCCGGTCGTAAAGTTTCTCTTCGGTCGGCATCGCCACGATCAGCGACCGGTCGGCCGGGACGATGCCGACGACCGTGACGTGGCGGCGTTCGAGGAGCGGCTCGTGAAGCCGCAGTATGACGGGGATTTGTTTCTCGATGAGAGGCACAATGGTTTCCCACGCGGGCTTCGGTTGCTCCTGGGCGATCCAGTCGAACACGCCGCGGGACTGGAGGAAATGGTTGAGGCCCTCAACCAAATCACCGTCTTTGTCGTTCAGGTAAGCGTCCACGACGTAAGACCACGCTTGGCTCTCGTGATGCGAGTACCGGGGGATGCAGACGATGGCCGCCGCGGCCTCGACCTCGGCCTCGATGGTGGTTTCTCGATCGGGAATGTTCTTGGGGCTACGCAGATGCTCTCGGGCCATGCGGAAGGCCAGTTCGGCGTAATCTTTCTCGCGGTCCTTCCGCGGGACGTAAACGGTGACCTTGCGGCCGTCGGGCAGTTGGCGCTCGGTGGCTTCGACGAGGTCGCTCTTTTCGAGGGCCCCCTTGAGGGCCTCATCGAACGTAGGCCCCTTGCCGACAGGCGGGTGAAAGACGTGGGGGCCGGGCTCGAGTTCCTTCTCCTGGGCCATCAGCTCGAACTCGATGAGAGACTTCTGGTAGAGCAGCAGTTGGCGGTCCGACTGGCGGAACGGGTGCCGCTGCGCCGCCTGCAAAGGCGGCATCAGCAGTTCGACGGCGGCGGTCGCCTGGTCGGAGACGCCCTCGGTCGGCGGCACAACGACAGCGAACGGGATGCCGCGAGTGCCGGCGTCCTCCCACAATTCCTTGGTGACGGGCACGAGGCTCGGGTCGGCCGCGCGGGCGGTGCCCGCGACGAGTCCGAGGGCGCCAAGCAGGCACATTCCCCATGCCGTGGCGAGGTGGGGTGGTTTGGTCATGGTGTCACCTCCGTGAATGTGTGTTCGAGTTGGTAGTCGACTTTGATCTGGCTTAACTCCAACGCCTGTTCCTGCGTCGTGTCCTTCTTGCGTTTGGCGCTGATCTTGAGGACGTATTCTTCGCTTTCCCGGATGACCTTGGGTGTTGCCAAGGGAGTACCGAGCCCCGAGAGGTCCGCCACGTCGTGGATCTTCTCGGAGTCGTCGTCGAAGCCTTCCCACTCGATGGTCCTATCGGTGGCCGCCTGGAGGTACATCGCGGCATCAGCCACGGCGTAGGTGCGTTCACCGTTGATGTCACCGCCGCTCGCCTTGACGGTGAGGTTGTTGAGTTCATCCGTGAATTCGCACTCGATGGCCATGCCGTAGGCGCGGTTGAAGTACCAGTGGTGGTTTCCGCCGTCGCCGTCCTCGGCGTCCATCTCGCGGACAGGGGTGTCTTCCCAGCGATGGTCGTCGTAGTCGGGCCGTGTGTATGGCGAGAATCCGTCAGTGAACAGGTTCGTCGGCTGCCACGGACTGTAGGGTGTGGCAAGCCGGTCGATGAGCGGCTTGATCGTGACCTCTCGCGTGCACACTTTGGACTCGTTCGCCCAGAGTTCGAACGTGTACTTGACGCCGGTCTGCGTGATGCCCTGTGTCAGCAGGGTGGCTTCGACGAAGATGCGGCCTTGGGCATCGGTGTCGGCGCCGTTGTTCTGGTCTTCGTCTGTTTCGAAGTGAAAGATGCAGAAGCCGCCCTGTTCCTGGTAGCGCGTGGAGGTCTTGTCGAGGGTGAACACAGCGACGTCGTTACAGCACAGCTTGACCTTGTAGTTGATGCCGGTGAGCTTGGTAACCTTGACCAGAGCCTCGTTGGCCATCAGGACGGCCTGTTTAAATCGACCGGCCCACTCGGGGTGCCCCTGGTCGCCGGGGGTCTGGCAGTACAGATGCTCGAACTCGGGATCGTGAGTGACCAACCATTCTGTTGATTCCATCTCAAGCACTGTTATTCGCACCACGTCCATGGCGACTTTGGTTTTGGTGGCACCCTTGACGGTCAATTCCAGGCCCAGTTGCACCTCGCCGGCCTCGACGCCGGTGATGATGACGTCGTGGTCCGAGCAGTCCTTCAGCAGGTCCCACAGGCTATTGCCGTCGCCGTCCTCGGTAGTGGATTCCTCTTCGGACGTGTCCAGCATCAGCACCGGGTCCTCCCCTTCGCGCACCTTCCAAACCTGAACGTCCCCTTCACCGGACACTTTCTTGAGCGTGACCTCGGGATCGTGCGGATCCAGAACATCGCTGATCGTCATCGAGTAAAGGCCGCGCAAGACCCCGTTCGGATCCCCTTCCGGCGGCTCCTCCGGGTCTTCCGTCAACGACACGACCATGCCCGG
>JAPLMM010000003.1 GCA_026387035.1 Planctomycetota bacterium | reverse complement strand
GGCGGGTCCGTTGCGACGTGCAAGCCGAACGATCCCAACAACAGTGAGGCGCCCGCATACACCGGTCACGTGTTCGGTAACACCGGCACCGCATCGGCCTGGGAATTCAACCGCGGGCTGATCGGCGCGGGAGCCGTTGCCGTCTGCAAACTGAACCTACAGGATCTGAACTTCGTACTTAACGCCACCGGGCTCACGAGATGGCCGATTACACGGGACCGGCCACAAAGGACGTGGAACTGCCGGTCGGCGAGGCCTTCGCCTTCGAACTCCAACTTACGGCCAGCGGCAACGGCAACTCGCCGTTCGTATCCTCCGGCAATAGCCCGCAGTACGGCATCACGATTCCCACGGGGTACGCGTTCACGCCCGAACCCGCGACGCTCTCGCTCCTGGCGCTGGGCGGACTGGCGCTGCTGCACCGTCGCCGTTCGGCATGATCATGAGCGTTGAGATATAAACGGGGCTGAGCGGCTGTCTGAAATCCGCGCGCCACGGTTCGCGGTGCTAGTTGCTCAGGCGTATTCCTTGTCGATCCGCACCTGCCCGCAATCGAGGCACCGGCCCTTCGGCAGGCTCAGGGCGGTGAGCACGGTCGAACCGCAGCGGCGGTCCCGGCGCGCCGGGAATGGCCGTGTAGAGCGTGCCGCTCGTGCTTCGTAGCGAAGAAGCATCGCTACTTCGCAGAGTAGCAAGGGTCTGCGCGCCAGTGTTCTCACTCCAGACGAAACCCTATCAAAAAAAACCCCTCCGTTTGAGGCCAATTTCGCTTGCCCCACCCGTGCCGCGCGTTAGCATCACCGCAAATGCCCGGCGACAGACCCGGGCGACCAGACATCCGCGCGAAAGGAGTCCGAATGACATTCCGGGCATTCACGTTCCGAACCGCAAGCATTCTGACCGTGGCATTGACCTTCGTTGCGGCATTGGCGTCCCCTGCCGCCGCAGTCTTCGCCGCCGCCAAGAACCCGGCTGACAAGGCCGACCCCGCGCCGGCGGGGACTGTTGCCCCGGGCCCCTTCAAGCCGGACTGGGAATCGCTCAAGGCCTACGAGGTGCCCGAGTGGTTCCGCGACGCCAAGTTCGGCATCTGGGCCCACTGGAGCGCCCAGTGCGTGCCCGAGCAGGGCGACTGGTACGCCCGCGGCATGTATGAAGAGGGCAGCAACGACTACAAGTTCCACGTCGCGCACTACGGCCCTCCCTCGAAGGTCGGCTTCAAGGACATCTGCCATATGTGGAAGGCCGAAAAGTGGGAGCCGGAGAAACTCATCGACCTCTACAAGAAGGCCGGGGCGAAGTACTTCGTGGCCCTCGCCAACCATCACTGCAACTTCGATTGCTGGGACTCGAAGTACCAGCCCTGGAACTCCGTCAACATCGGACCCAAGAAAGACATCGTCGGCCTCTGGGCCAAGGCCGCACGCAAGGAGGGGCTGCGGTTCGGCGTCACCGTCCACTGTGCCCGCGCGTGGGACTGGTACGACGTGGCCCACGGCGCCGACAAGAACGGGCCCCTGGCCGGCGTCCCGTACGACGGCAAACTCACCAAGGCCGACGGCAAGGGCACCTGGTGGGAGGGTTACGACCCGGCCGACCTCTATGCCCCCCACGGCCAGGCCCGGACCCCCGAGGCCCGAAAGGCCTACAACGAGAAGTTCTACAACCGCGTCATCGACCTCATCGACTCGTGCCGGCCCGACCTGCTGTACTTCGACGACAGCGTCCTGCCGCTGCACAACCAGACCGATGCCGGCCTCCGCATTGCCGCGCACCTGTACAACTCCAGCATCCAGTGGCACGGCAAGAACGAGGCCGTCATGAACACCAAGGGCCTGCCGCCTGACCTCCGCAAGGCCCTGGTGCTGGACATCGAGCGCGGCCGGGCGAGCGGCATCGCGCCGTTCCCCTGGCAGACCGACACCTGCATCGGCCATTGGCACTACAACGTGAGCCTCTTTGAGAACCACCGGTACAAGACCGCCGCCACCGTCGTCACCACGCTCATCGACATCGTCTCGAAGAACGGGAACCTGCTGCTGAACGTGCCCGTCAAGGGCGACGGCACCATCGATGCCGACGAGGTCAAGATCCTGGAGGACTTGGCCCGGTGGATGAAGGTCAACGGGGGGGCCATTTTCGGCACGCGGCCGTGGATCGTCTTCGGCGAGGGCGCGGCGGACGTCGCGGCCGGCAACTTCGGCGAGGGCAAGGCACGCGGATACACCGCCGAGGACATCCGCTTTACCACCAAGGGCGACACGATCTACGCCTTTGTCCTGGGCTGGCCGGGAAAGCCGGTGGTCATCCGTTCCATGGCCGGAAACTCGCCGCTGGTCACGGGGGACGTGGACAACGTCGCCCTGCTCGGCCATGACGGCAAACTCCAGTGGTCGCGCACCGAGGAGGGCCTGGTGATCAAGATGCCGGACGAGAAGCCGTGCGAGCACGCCTTCGCCTTCAAGATCACCGGCCTGAAGACCAATGCCTCGGCCGACACCGGCAACCTGCCGTACGTGCCCAAGCCGCTGCCCCCCGCGCCCGCCAAGTAATAGGAGCCTGCACATAACACAGCGGACGATGGCTGCAATGTTGCTGGCCGTTCTGGTCGGACAGGCGCTGGCCGCGGACCCCGGCGGCCCGGCGGGCGCCGGCCCGGTCCTCTGGTATCGCCAGCCGGCCGCCACGTGGGAGGAGGCCCTGCCCATCGGCAACGGACGCATGGGCGCGATGATCTTCGGCTGCGTGGCCGATGAGCGCATCCAGTTCAACGAGGACACGCTCTGGACCGGCCGGCCCCACGAGTACCAGCACGAGAGCGCGGTGAAGTTCCTGCCCCAGATCCGCCAACTCCTCCAGGAGATGCGGCAGTTCGAGGCCGAGGGCAAGACCCGGGAGGCCCGGGCCAAGCAGAAGGAGGCCGAGGACCTCGCAGGCAGGGAGTTCATGAGCGTTCCGCTCCGCCAGAAGGCGTACCAGCCGTTCGGCGACCTCCGCATCAAGTTCCCCGGCCATGAGGCCGCAACCGATTACCGCCGCGACCTGGACCTGGACACGGCCGTCGCCTCCGTCCGCTACAAGGTGGGCGACGTGACGTACCTGCGCCAGGCGTTTGCCAGCCACCCGGACCAGGCGATCGTCCTCGAGGTCTCGGCCGACAAGCCGGGCAAGGTCAGTTTCACCGCCAAGATGGACAGCCCGCACAAGTCGACCGTCGCGCGGGCCGCCGGCGGCCAACTCGTCCTGGCCGGGCAGGTGGAGGAGGGGGGCCTGAAGTTCGAGGCCCGCGTGCGCATCCTGGTCCAGGGCGGCCGCGTGACCGTTGCCGACGACGGCGCAACCGTCGAAGGGGCCGACTCCGCCACGCTCCTGCTGGTGGCCGCCACGAGTTTCAAGAATTACAAGGACATCACGGCCGACCCGGCTCAACGCTGCGAGGCCTGCGCCAAGGCCCTCGCCGGCAAGGACTTCCAGGCGCTCCTGAAGGCCCACGTCGAGGACCACCAGCGGCTGTTCCGCCGCGTCGTGCTCGACCTGGGGACCACCCCGGCCGCCGCCCAGGCCACCAACGAGCGCATCAAGGCCGCCGCCAAGCAGGAAGACCCGCAACTGGCCGCCACGTATTTTCAGTTCGGCCGCTACCTCCTGATTGCCAGCAGCCGTCCGGGCAGCCAGCCCGCCAACCTCCAGGGCGTCTGGAACGAGAGCCTCAGGCCCCCGTGGGAGTCCAAGTACACCGTCAACATCAACACCGAGATGAACTACTGGCCCGCCGAGGTCACGAACCTCTCCGAGTGCCACGAGCCCCTCTTCGACCTCATTGCCGACTGCGCCGTCACCGGCCGCAAGGTCGCCCAGGCCCACTATGGCGCCCGCGGATGGGTCCTGCATCACAACACGGACCTGTGGCGCGGCACGGCGCCCATCAACGCCTCGGACCACGGCATCTGGGTCGTCGGCGGCGCGTGGCTCTGCCATCACCTGTGGGAGCATTACCAGTTCACCGGCGACAAGGCGTTCCTGGCCAAGCGGGCCTACCCGGTCATGAAAGAGGCCGCGACGTTCTTCACCGATTTCCTCATCAAGGACCCCAAGACGGGCTGGCTGGTGAGCGGCCCCTCCAACTCGCCCGAGCAGGGCGGCCTGGTGATGGGTCCCACGATGGACCACCAGATCGTCCGCGACCTGTTCGCCAACACCGCCGCCGCCGCGGGCATCCTGGGCGTCGACAAGGACTTCGCCGCCAAACTCATGGAGATGTATAAGCAGATCGCCCCCAACCAGGTCGGTCAGCACGGCCAACTCCGGGAGTGGCTCGAAGACAAGGACGACCCCAAGGACACGCACCGCCACGTGTCGCACCTGTGGGGCCTGTACCCGGGCTGGGACATCACGATGCGGGGTACGCCGGACCTTGCGGCGGCCGCGAAGAAGTCCCTGGAGTTCCGCGGCGACGGCGGCACCGGCTGGAGCAAGGCCTGGAAAATCAACTTCTGGGCTCGCCTCCTGGACGGCGACCATGCCCGCAAGATGCTCACCGAGGCCCTGGCCGGCAACACGGCCCCCAACCTCTTCGACATGTGCCCGCCGTTCCAGATTGACGGCAACTTCGGCGGAACCTCGGGTGTAGCCGAGATGCTCATCCAGAGCCATCCGCCGACGCCCGGCGCGGCCCTGGGGGGCGAAATCCATCTGCTGCCCGCCCTGCCCGGCGCCTGGCCGACCGGCTCGGTCAAGGGCCTGCGGGCCCGCGGCGGGTTCGAGGTCGATATCGCCTGGAAGGACGGCAAACTCACCGAGGCCGTCATCCGCTCCACCCTCGGCGGACCGTGCAAGGTCCGCTGCGGCGACAAGACGGTTGACCTGGCGCTGGGGGCGAACCAGGAGGCCCGCCTGGGCCCCGACCTGGCGAAAAGGTAAACGCCGGGTGGCGCGCCCGTGGTTGACGGAGCCCCAGGAGGCCCGTGATGCGAGACGGACTTGCCGCTCTTCTGGTCATGTTGGCCGCAGGCTTGGCGCCGGCCCTTCGGCAGGCTCAGGGCGGTGAGCACGGTCGAACCGCAGCGGCGCCCCCGGCCCCGCCGGCCAACGCGGCGGCGCAGAAGCCCTCCCCGCCTGGGGAGAGCCAGAAGGTCGCCGCCATGCCCACGCCGAAGATGTACTTTGGCGACGCCACACGCCACGGCCGCCCCTTCGCCAAGGACCCGTCGGTCATCCGCCTGGGCGGGCGGTACCTGATGTACTACTCCATGGCGCCGTCGAGCGACCCCAAGGCGCCCGAGGGCTGGGCCGTCGGCCCTTCGGCAGGCTCAGGGCGGTGAGCACGGTCGAACCGCATCGCCGAGAGCAGGGACCTGGTCGCCTGGAAGAAGGTAGGCGAACTGCTGCCGCAGCAGGAGTGCGAGAAGAACGGACTCGTGAACGGACGGGCGATCGTCCTGGACGGCAAGGTCCACCTCTTCTACAACACCTACGGCAACGGCAAGGATGATGCCCTGTGCCACGCCACCAGCGACGACGGCCTGCGGTTCGCGCGCGACCCCACGAACCCCATCGTGCGTCCGACGGGCGACTGGAATAGCGGCCGGGCCATCGACTGCGACGTCTTCGAGCACCAGGGCCGCCTTTACCTCCTCTACGCCACACGCGACCCGACGATGAAGACCCAGATGCTCGCCCTGGCCGTGGCCGACCGCATGTCCGACTTCGGCCGCGCGGCCTGGAAGCAGGTGGGCGACGGGCCCGTCCTCAAGCCCGAACGGCCCTGGGAGACCCGGTGCATCGAGGCCCCGTCGGTCGTCCGGCGCGACGGCACGCTCTACCTTTTCTACGGCGGCGGGTACAACAATGACCCCCAGCAGATCGGCTGCGCTACCAGCGCCGACGGCGTGCACTGGACCCGCCTCTTCCAGGAGCCGCTCCTGCCGAACGGAAAGCCGGGGTCGTGGAACTCTTCGGAATCGGGCCACCCCGGCGTCTTCGTCGATGAGGACGGCCAGACGTACCTGTTCTACCAGGGCAACAATGACAAGGGTAAGACCTGGTTTCTCTCGTGGGTCAAACTGGGGTGGAAGGACGGCAAGCCGTTCCTCCTGGACGACGGGATGCCGGCCCCGCCGGCCAACGCGGCGGCGCGGACGGTTGCCCGCCCAAGGCGGGTCGCCCTACGGGCTCCTTCCGTTCCAGCAACCGTCGGACTGTGAGACTATCTTAACCCGAGCGCTTTTGGGTCTTGACAATGGGGAGCACTCCAAAGATTATTGATCACAGTTCAAACAACCTGAGAACCAACCCGCGCTTTGTGCGGCTTCCTCAGCGCCTCATGGGCGCCGTTCACATGGAAAGGCAATATATGAAAATCTCAACCCTACTGATTGGTCTGCTGGCGGCCTCTGGAGTGATGGCCGAGGAGTCGAAGAACGTGCCGGCGGACCCCAAGGGATTCGCCTGGGAATCCCCGGTTCCCGATGATTGCCCGTTTCAGAAATCGACAAGCCTGACGGGCATTTTCTTTACCGGCCGCCACAGCGACTATCGCTGCGGCGACACCTTTTATCCGTGCTGGGCCGGCGATGGCAACCTGTATTCGCCCTGGACCGACGGCAAGACGGACGGCGTCGGTTGCAGTTCCGGGTCCGGCGCGGGAGCCCGCACCGGCCACGCCGTGATGATCGGTGACGACCCGCTGAGGCTTGAGATACACAACACTTCCCCGCCCAAGCAGGCCAGCGCTTTGCCCTATAAAGGACGCTATCCGGCGGGCTCACTGGTGCACAACGGCATCTGGTATTACGGCACCTACTGCCTGGGGCCTGCCGGGTCGTATAAGCACAATGAGTTTATCTGGAACTGGCCCAATCTCGGGCCGATGCCGGGATTCCAGATCTCCCGTGATTACGGCAAGACGTGGGAGCCCTCGCCCCTCACACCGGAAAAGCCCCTGTTTCCCGAGCCGCGACAGTTTCTCGGTCCGGTCAAGATGGGAGCGCCGCATTTCGTGGATTTCGGCAAGAACATGGAACATTCGCCGGACGGCAAGGCGTACTTGCTCGGCATGGGCGCGGAAGAAAAGGATCCCAAGCCGCGCCCCTGCATCAAGCCTGGAAAGCCCGGTGAGGTGTTCCAGGTGGTCGAGGGCTGCACCAGCGACTTCGCCCATGCCAACCTGAGTTGGATTTCTGCCGACCAGATCTATCTGGCCCGCGTCAAACCCTCGCCGGAGACCATCAATGACCTCAAGGCTTATGAGTTCTTCGCCGGCCGTGACGGCGCCGGCAAGCCGATCTGGACGAACAACTTTGAGAAAATCAAACCGCTGATCGAATGGAACAACCACATGGGGTGCGTCACCGCCACGTATGTGCCCAGCCTGAAAAAATACCTGATGTGCGTAACCGATGGTTGGCCGACCGTGGCCAAGATGACCTCCTACATTCTCGAGGCCGACGCCGTCACCGGCCCATGGCGCATGGTGTCCTATATGAAGGACTTCGGGGAGCAAGGGTACTTCCTCAATTTTCCGAGCAAGTTCATCAGCCCCGACGGGCGGACCCTCTGGCTGTGCTATTCCGCGAATTTCAGCCCCGGCTGGA
>JAPLMM010000002.1 GCA_026387035.1 Planctomycetota bacterium | reverse complement strand
CGTCGCCGAAGGGCTGGCCCTGCTCAAGACCTTCCCCAAAGACGCGGGGGACTACAAGGCCCTCGCGGAGTACTATCTGGTGGAGTATGCGAAAGAATACCAGGATCAGGGAAAGGATTGACGCCATGAAATCGCACGCTTGGACGCTGGGACTGGTGGTGGTCCTCCTGGGCACGGCTGGCGCCGGGCTGGTCTCGCGCGGCTGGGCCGAAGAAGAGACACACGAGGTCCAGGAGAAACCCGACGAAGTCGAAAAGAACTTCGACATCGACAAGAACGACGAGGAGCCGGTCTCCCCCGAGAGCGTCGAGACGCTGGCGGGCGGCAAGATCAAGATCACCACGAAGACCTTCACGCCGCCGACGGGTTGGAAGTTCAAGAAGTTCACGAGCGACTCTACGCCGACCTCGCCCTATGATCGGAGGCCGTTCAATCCCGGGGAATACGTTGACATCGAGATCGATCCGCAGTGTCTGCCCCCGGTGGTGGACGCGCCGACGGTGCAGGTGAAGGGACCGCTGCCGGCCAGGGAGAATCCCGACGAGATCAAGGTGGTGGTGACGGAACTGACGGTCCCGCTCACGGCAGGCAACTTCCCGCTGAAGTGCGAGGGGAACCTCATCAAACTCTCGCCCGGCGGCGGGGGCGGCGGCTACGTCCAGAATAAATGGCACTGGTCCGCGAAGATGGAGACGCCTATTCTGGAGGTTTTTATTGGCCAAAGTGATCAGGTTAACGCTGAAGCCAATTTCGAGGCAATGTTGACCGATTACCCCGCCGAGGGAGAGCGGCCGAGGGACCCCAAGTACCTGTTCGGCAAAGAGGCTCCCATCTTTATCCAGGTTAGGAATATCGAGCCGGGCCAGGGGACACTTCTCCGCCGGGTCCGCGTTTCATCGGAAAGCGACCCCGTCTATGTGGAAATAACCCTAAAGGAGACGGCCCCCCAATCCGGCATCTACCGGAATGTGGTCGGCGAGTGGTCTGAGTTACTATACCTTGGAGAGGAAAGCGGTGGCGCGCCCGCGCGTGTCAAGGTAGTTGATGAGGAGCTGCTCACATTCCGGCTGGTGAGCGACAGCGGCTACGGGGCCGATGTCCAGGCGGAGTACCAAGTAATGGTGGACCGGGCCGAGTGCGGGTCAGGCTACTACAATTACGTGGACGCGCCCCCATGGCCTCAGCTCAACAGCACGACCGACATCCACAACGATTTCATCGAAATGCTCACGGACACAAAGGCCGGCTACGACAAGCCCGCTGCGGCCCCGGTTCTTTGGTCAACGTATGCGGGTGCCGGCGACGCAGTCTGCCGCAAGAGCCATTACGCCGAGCCGACGGATGCGAACAAGGCAGATGCGGCGGACATCGTCATCTGGAGTGGCCACGGGACTGATACCAATACGCCGAATGACTACTATTGTGTATTCTTGGATGTGAGCAAGAACACACAGAAACTCCATCACGGCGACGTTCAATTGGGGAATACCGACGCGGAGTGGGCCATTTTCCAAACGTGCCGCTTTCTCAACACAAGCAAGGAGGAGTCCAATGGGCCGGGGCACGGGACGGCAACGGATGAGGATATCGAGACTGAACTTAAGCAGATGTTTGCAGGCTGTCACTTGGTGATGGGTTACAAGACAATGATGCTCATGTACGCCCATTTCGCCGAGAAGCTTATGTCCTGCATTAATTGTAACCAGGGCGCCGACCACGGCCTTGACCTTGGCTACACCATCCCGATGGCCTTCTCGAGGGCTACGAGACATTGTCCGATGCGGGACCAGAACATGGTTCCACGCATCTTCGGCGCGGATGATTGTCGGGGGGACACACTCTATCCCGAGGGGGCCAAGAAGCTGGCGCCGATTCTCCTGTCGCGGGACCCGTTGGCCACGGACGGGTATCACTACGACGAATGGACCGTGCCGCAGGAGGAGTAATGGCCAGAGATGGCCCAAGCGATTCCTAGTGGCGGATGGCCCCCGTGATCCCCGAAAACCCGAGGAGGGAACGAGAATGAAGCGTTTGCGGTTGGCACTTGCGACGGTCCTGCTCTGTGCGGCTGTCCTGGGAGGCGTCCGTGGCGCGGAGCCTGATGAGGCCCTGCCGAAGGTGCCGCGGCTGAGCTATCCCCCGCCTTTCAAAGATGTTCAGGTGGAACTGCCCGCCCAGGTGACGGTTCTGCCGGAGTTCCGGCCCCGGCTTCCGGTGTTTCGCGTGATCCCGGACAAGAAGGCGTACATTGACGATCCGGAGTTCTATCGTCCTGAGTATGTGGGGCGCTCCAAGCAAGCCGCACCTACGGACGTCGTCACCGAGGCCAACGCCGGCTCGATGGCCGAGGCGCTCGTCAAGGACCGCGGCTTGTGGCCCGAGGGCGCCGTCCAGACACGCGTGCTGGAGAATTGGAGAGGGCGGACGTATCTGGTCGTATTCAGACACCGGATGCCGGGCCTACCCTACATGGTCGTGGGCGATCGGCTTGAGATAGACCTGGACCGGGCCTCCGGCAGGCTGCATACGCTCTTGCTCCAGTGGTCGCGTTTCGAGCAGGTTGCCGAGTACCCGATTATGACCCCGCAAGAGGCCGTGGCGCGGATCAACCAGGGAGAGGGCCGGGTGGAGATCGTCGACGTCGTGGAACCTGTCCGCGGTCCAATCGTCGAAGTCAAGCTGTCCTACGATGCCAATCCCGACCGCACGCCCTGCGCGCAGCCTGTGTACAAGTTCACCGTGGCTCCCAAGGACGAAAAGGGGGAGACCAAGTACGTGCGCATCCAGGCCATCCGGCCCGAGTTCATATCGGAGGAGTCCGAGAAAGCGGACGAGGTACCTGGCAGCGGCCCCGCGGGCTCGAAGTCGGAACAGGAGGCAATCCCGTCTGAAGGGCCTGCCTCAAAACCGCCAGGTTGATCTCGGCTCTGAGAACAGGTCGCCAGGCTCTGGCTGACAAATAGCCCTCCGCCTGTAGTTGCGGGACTCAGGTACCCATTTTCGGATCTCAGGGAGTCTCGCGGCCTGCCTCAACTGGTCTTCTTCGGCAGGCTTTGGCTGATCCGGCCTGCCGCGGCATCCTGTCACGGCGTAGTCCCGGCCCCAACGGGGCAGGCACGCCGGGTCGAAGCCGGAAGCCCCAGCCGGGACGACGCCGGGTTGCCGTCCATTCCGCATTCTGCGTTCCGCGTTGCCTTTCCCCGTTCCCCAATCCCCCCCTGCGCTCTCTGCGTGCTCTGCGTTGAAGGCTGCGCAATTCCCATGCCAAAGTCACGGGAAAATAGTTATTAACATAAAGGTATGCAAATGGCATGGATGGAAAGAGTGCGAAATAGGGCACAAAAACCGGTAAAAACCGATCCAAAAACGCGAAAAAGCCCCTAAAAAAGTCAAAATTTGCGCTAGCCCATCTTACCAAAGGCACCCCGTCCGCCGAAAAAAGCCCCCGGACGCCAGCGCCAAGGCCGGTGGGTTCCCTAAAATCGCCCAAAAATACTCCTCAAAACCTCCTCCAAAAAGTTATCCACAATCGCGGGCGTTCGTAAGTGTGACCGAGGCGTCTTAAAGCACCCGGACCGAGGAGGGGCTGCCGAGGGACTCGCGGGGCGGCTGGGAGGGGCTGGAAAGGGGCCCCGCCCGATACAGGGAAATCCTACCCTGATGTTTCCGGGGGCCCGCGGGGGGGGACGGCGTACCAATCAGGATGGCCTTGGGGAATAAATTTCCGGAAAATTTTTTGCCGCCCGACTTGACAATCCCCGTTTTTGGTGTATACTACCCGTGTGTGTGTGAAGGAGCGGTTGGCATTCTTCCTTTCTTAGTCCTGGGATGCCGACTCCGTACCGTTGAAGCGTACCCATAGCGCGAAGGGGTTGTGGCAGCGCTTGAGGTGGCGTCTGACGGCGGTTGGTCGGGCGCTTCCGAAGATGATCCGGGGGAGGCTACCGCGAACCGGGGCCGTGACGGAGGGATGCGGCTCCGGTTTCTTTTTTTCCTCGCCGCGGAACCCACGCCTCACCGTTTAATCCTTGACCTCAGGCCGAGGCGCCCGGTCGTCATCCACGACGTGCGTCCTCCCTGCCTTGTCCGAAACAACCGTCAGGGCCGCCCAGGCGTTTCCCGGCCCTAGATAGGCCACGAACGGGGACTCGGTCTGGGGCGACTGCCCCGGCTTCCGGACCTTCGGCTTGACGAGGGCGTAGGAGGGTTCTTCCCCCTCCGCGGGCGGGCCGGACTCCGAAGGCCCGTCGCGATAGATGTAATAGAGACGGCTGCGCTCCAGGTAGGCCGGCGCGAGCGTGTCGATCGAGTCCGGCCGGGCCCCTTGATGGTCGGCCGCATAGGCCGCCAGGGCCTTCGCGAGCGCGGCGAGGTCTTCCCGCGCCGGTTCGAGGAAGCGGCGCGTGGCGCGGTCCCGCCAGACCTCGGCCATGGCGACCCACGCGACGGCCACGAGGATCATCACCACGATGGCGATGAGGCGCCGGTGCGCCTCCTCGCGTGCCACGTCCCGGCGGCGCACCTGATGCCTCGGCCAGAGGGCCCACGCCACGGCTGCCAGCGCCGCGGCGCCCCCCGCGGCCTGAAGCCCGTGGTGCAGGATGCGGTTCACCTTCCAGGAGGCCTGAATCGGAAGCATCGCGTAGGCGGCAACGAGGATCGCGAGAACGGCGGCCGTGACGCCCATCGTCCAGACCAGTCGCCTCTTCGTCATCTGCGGTCCTTTCCGTTCGCCGGCGCCCGGGCCGGGCGCACGTCCTACGGAGCCAAGGCTTCCTCTTTCTCTTTCACGTGGGCCGGCGGCTCGCGCGGGGTCCCGGCCGGCGCCTCGGCGGACAAATCCTTGCGGTCCGCGCGACCGCGCGCGATAGTACCGCATCTTCGCAGCCAAACGGCGGCGCGTCAAGCACGGAGGCGAGCGATGAACATCGCCTGGGTCGTCCTGATTACGGTTCCCGCCCTCGCCCTGGCCTACCGTTTCTACGGAAGAGCCGTCGCCCGCTGGCTCGGCGAAGACCGTTCCTGCCCGACGCCCGCGGTCCTCTTCAAGGACGACAAGGACTTTGTGCCGACGCGGCCGAGCGTTCTGTTCGGCCACCACTTCGCCACCATCGCCGGAGCGGGGCCCATTCTGGGGCCGACGATGGCGGCGTGTTACGGCTACGGGCCGGTGTGGCTCTGGATCCTCCTGGGCGGAATCCTTTTCGGCGCGGTCCACGACTATGCCGCCCTCGCCGTCAGCCTCCGCGAACAGGGACGCAGCATAGCCGACATCGCCCGCAAGACGCTCGGCAAACCGGGGTTCCTCCTGTTCGTCATCTTCACAATCATCATGCTCGTTCTGGTGACCGCCGCGTTCCTCAACGCCGCCGCCAAGAGCCTCACGAGCGCCTATCCGCTGGAGAAACTCGGCGTCACGGCCGAGGAAACGTACCTCGGCACGTTCACGGACTCGAGCGGCGTCGTGATGGGGCAGATCGGCGGCATCGCCTCCACCAGCGTCATTGTCATAACGGTCTTTGCGCCGCTGGTGGGCTTTCTCATCTACAAGAAGAACGTGGCGACGTGGTTCGCGTATCTCCTGACCGGCGCCATCGCCGTCGGCAGCATCGTCATCGGGTTCCGCTACCCTGTCTCCGTCGGCGAGAAGACCTGGATGATTCTCCTGACGGTTTACGTCTGGCTCGCCTCCTCGCTCCCCGTCTGGATCATCCTTCAGCCGCGGGACTTCACGAACGTCCAGATCCTTTACGCCGGCATCGCGCTGCTGCTGGTGGCGGTCGTCGCGGCCGGCGTCGGCGGCGCCGCGTTCGACCGCCCCGCCTTCAGCGCCGAACAACTGGCCGAAGGACGCGCGACCGCCGGCAGCCCCTGGCCGATGCTCTTCGTCCTGGTGGCCTGCGGCGCGATCTCCGGGTTTCATTCCCTCGTTTCGACCGGCACAACGGCCAAGCAGTGCTGGATGATCAAGCACTCGCGGCCCATCGCGTTCGGCGGGATGCTCCTGGAATCGCTGCTGGCGGCATGCGTCCTGGCCACGATCGTCTGGGGACTTTCCTTCGCCGATTACCGCGACCTGGTCTGGCCCAAAGGCGGCGGCGGAAACCCCGTCCTCGCCTTCGCCGTCGGCACGGGAAAACTCTGCCACAAAGGCCTCGGCATCCCCGTCGGCCTCGGCAGCGTCTTCGGCATCCTGATGGTCGAGGGGTTCGTCGTCACGACGCTCGACTCCAGCGTCCGCCTCACGCGGTACCTCTTCGAGGAACTCTGGACGACGCTCCTGGGGCGGCGGACGCCCGCTTTCCTCAAGAACAGCCTTTTCAACTCCGCCCTCGCGGTCGTCCTCATGTTCCTCATGTGCTGGTTCAACGC
>JAPLMM010000001.1 GCA_026387035.1 Planctomycetota bacterium | reverse complement strand
CCGGGCGGTTTTTTCACTGCACGGGACCCGAATGTTAAGATGGGCTAGCGCGGATTTAGGGCCTTTTTCGACTTTTTTCACGTTTTTGGGGCGGTTTTTACCGGTTTTTGTGCCCTATTTCGCACTTTTTCCATCCATGTCATGTGCATACCTTTATGTGCATAACTTCCCGCGGACGCACGTAAGTCGTTTTGGGCGGGGAAAATCTCGCATTTGACAAAGAAACAGCATTGGACGGCCGGGGAGAGAGTGATTGCGGATTGCGGCCCGAAGGGCTCCAACGAAGGAACAGGGAGATTGCGGAATGCGGAATGAAACGACAAAACCGCGGACGGTTAGCCGCGACCCGAAGTTTATCCGCCGTGGCGGGGGGAGCGGGTTTGTTGCGGAACGTTTACCCGCCGGTCGCCCGCCACGGCGGGCAAGGTTGGGCGGGCGTAACGCCTTGTCCGGACGGGGTTTAACCGCAGAGCCGTGTTTTCAACGCAGCCCAGAGGGCCCCTTTCTTACATGGGGAGGCCGCTGAGAACGCAGCCCGAAGGGCCCCTTTTCTAACATGGGGAGAAAGGCGGGAATGGGGGGAACGGCGAAACAACGCGGAACCCGGCTTCGCCCGACGGCTACGCCGTGGCAGGCACGGAAACCGGAAAAAGGGGGCGAAAGAGGGGCGGACCGGCTCATCCAAAGCCTGCCGAAGAAGACCGCCCGACGCCGTCGCGGCCAAGGGGTCAGTTCTTCTCGACGGCACCCTGCCCCTTCTCTTGCTCCTCCTTCTCTTGCTTCTCCCTCTCTCGCTTCTCCTTGTCGAGGCGCTCCGCGCGGTCCCAGGGGATTTCGTCGGGCAGTTCCTTGATAGTGCGGGGCGTGACGCCGCTCTTTTTGACCATCTCCGCGATCCGCTCGGCCAGTTGGGCGGAGGGCCGGAAATTCCGGATGAGCGTCTCATAGTGTCCCTTTGTCTCCGCCGCCAAGGCTGCGAAGACCGGATGGAGGAACTTCCCCGCGTTGGGCGAAGGGAGAAACTCCAAGCGGCCCAAGAGTTCAATCTTCTCCGCCTCGGACCGGGCGGACGTGAGAATCTCGACCATCAGTTTCAAGTCGCCGGGACGCTGCCAGGACGTGGGATAGTACCCCCTCGGGCTGATTTCGGTACCGTACGCTTGGAAGGGAACGCCGAAAAAAAACCGAGTCTCGTTTTCCGAGAGGAACCGCGTGAGCAAATTACGCCAATCTTCAAGACCACGGAGCACATCCTGGGCGCCAAAATCCCAGTGTCCGGGCATGTGTGGGAGGGGAGGGGTAGTGGTCATGTTCTCCTTTTTGCCGCTCTTGGTGACGATTTCCACAGGCCCTTCTGCCGGCACATTTACACTAGCCACGAAGGGACATTGGCGGTAATACTCCAGCATTTTTTTCTTCGCCTCCTCCTCCGGAAAATGCTCGTAGAGGTAGCGCCGCTTCCGCTCCAGATGGCAGTTCAACCATTCCGCCATCGAATCGCTGGCAAGGACGTCGTTAAACGACTTCATGTTTTCGTACTCCTTGGGCGGGGGTCCCGGATCCTCCCGGACGTGCCGGTCCATCAACGGCCATTCCGCCCACTGGTAGATCAAGATGCCGTTAATGGATATCTGCCGGCCCCGCCGGGAAACGGTATAAGGGGCCTCGACGTAGCAGCCATCAACGAAGACGAAGCCGGTGTCGATCGGCTTACCCTCGACGACGCCGAGGGCCCGGACGGCCGAGGCCTCCAGGTCCGCTGCGGCAGCCGCCGCGGAACCCTGCGGCAAGGCTTCAGGGACGGCTTCCTCGCCGGTTGCGACCACCGCGCGGAAACCGACGCCCGCGACTACCATGCCCGCAATCAATAGGAGCATTAATGCTCTCATGGAATCCACCTCCTATTCCGGTCTGGTCCACTCCTATGTGTTAGAAACTCCATTCCTTGTCCACACCGCTTTCCAGCCGCTCTCCGGACATCTGGCGGCGGGGAGCGTCGTCGTCGGTATCCAGGTTGAGGCAGCAATCCGCGTCGGCCTGCATGGTCACGCCGCCGTGTTCGAAGTCGAAACTGACCAGGAAGTCGTTGCCGCCGGCGTTGGGGAACCATCGCCGATCGGTCACCCCCGTGCCCGCCTTGACTTTAACAGCCTCGTTCGGGTCTTGTCCATTCGGGGCCTGTTCATCCTCCATGTACGTATCAAACACGATGCAGCCGGCGCCTTTGCGGGGCGCAGCCCCTGTTGGAAACGTCAAATAATATTCCAACCCCACCCAATTTTTGTTTGGCGACGGATTCAGCGTCGTCCAGAGAGCCTGGGGATTGTCGGGGTCCGGAGGGGGATACTGATCGCCGACAGGAGTCAGATATAGCCTAAAGTCGTCTTGGAACCCGAGGGCGCCGTAGGCCCTTCCGGTCGTGCGCCATTTTCGGTTTGCTTCGGACCCGTTGAGCCGGCCGAACAGGAGGTTCATATTGGGCCCGTGTAAGTTCGGGTGCGAATCTCCCAGGTAGCCGAATGCCGATCGCCCGCCAACGCTCGCCGTGATGTTCGGGTACGTGTTGCATGCCATCATAACGACGATGGCCCGGTTGGCGTCCAACTTGGGCTTCCATTTGTTCTGGAACCAGGCGGCCTTGGCCTTCACGGCATACGGTGGATAAGGAGGTCCTATTGCTACTTCTGATAGCGCAACGTACATATCGGGTTCGTCTCCTTTCCAGGCGATCATTTCGGCTTGAGTGCCGCGAGCCACTTCGACCGTGTCGAGTGGCGGATCGTGCGTGCCTAAGGAATGATAGGCCACGATCCCGATTCTGAGGTCAGGGTCAGCCTGGCCCGGCTCTTTGAGCCTGGCCAAAGTGCATTGGTCCATGCCGGCGTACCTTATTCTATTGGTCCAGCCGCAACTTTGCACTTTGTTCCAGATCGCATCGCTTCCGTCCGTGTTGGGTATGTAAGGTTCGTAAACGTAAACCGTGTTTCCCCTCGGCGACCAGGAGATCGGATCACAGACGAGTATCTTGATCAAGTCTTGCTGGTCCTTGTGGCTGAGTTTCAACGTGGATTGGCCTAGAGTGACCCCATCCACCCACAACTGGCTTGGCATTTCGCCGACGGGCCAGGTTTCCGAGTTGTCGCTTGGGGAGATGATAGGATTGCCAGTCTTATCAGGATTGTCCCATACCTTGACTTTGTCACCTATTTCCTCCAGCGTGACCGTCCCGTCCGTGCTGTTTTCAACCCTCAGGCGAATCTCGGCCAAATCATCGAGGTCCTTGCCATCGCCTTCCCGGCTGAGGCAGACCACGCGGCCCGACGGATAGTTTTCATATTCGTCCTCGTATCCGTCGATGGTGCCGTTGTTGTTGGTGTCCGTGTCCAGGTCAACGACGTACTTGCTGATCTTCGCCGACCAGTGCCATTTTTCCTCGCCTCCGCCGCCTCCGCCGCCGGACGGGGGCGTCAAGTTTCCCTCGCACTTCAGGGGCCAGCCTACCGTGGTCGGGACCGTCAGGTCCGTCACCACCACCTTGATCTCGTCGGGATTTTCCCTGGCCGGCGGCGGTCCCTTCACCTGCACCGTCGGCGCGTCCACCACCGGGGGCAGACACTGCGGATCGATCTCGATGTCCACGTAGTCGCCGGGGTTGAACTGCTTCCGGTTTTCCGGCGTTTTGTCTTCCTTGAAATCATCGAACTTCCATCCCGTCGGCAGCTTGAAGGTCTTCGTGGTGATCGTGATCTTGCCTTCCCCGACCACCGACTCCGGACTGACGGGTTCCTCGTCGTTCTTATCGATGTCGAAGTTCTTCTCGACCTTACCGGTACCCTTCGGTGTCACCGTGTGCGTCTCTTCGGCCCAGCCGCGCGAGACCAGCCAGGCGCCGGTCGTGCCCACCAGGACCACCACCAGCCACAGCGTCCAAGCGTGCGGTTTCATGGCTTCAATCCTTTCCTTGTCTTTGATCCCGGTATTCCTTCGCATACTCCGCCAGATAGTAGTCCGCGAGGGCCTTATAGTCCCCCGCGTCCTTGGGGAACGTCTTGAGCAAAGCCAAGCCCTCGGCCAGGTGCTTCTCGCGTATCAGGTCTTGGGCCAAGACGATCCGGGCCTTGTAGGTCTCGCTCGTCTGCTGAGGCGAACGAATCAACCGGACGAGGAGTTCCCGGGACAATTGACGGGTCTTTTCGTTCGCCGAGCCGCGCCCGAGGTTCGCTGCCGCGTAGGCCGCTCGCTGCTGCGTGAACGAGCGGAAATTGCCGCTCCTCGCCGGCCCAATCACCTTCAGGTACTCCGGGACGGCCTTCTCGCGGCCCTGGGTACGGAAGACGCCTGCGGCATAGATGTACTGGACGTATTCGCGCGACGCCGGGCTGACCGGCCCGTACTTGCCGTCGAGGATGTTCCTGGCCAGGTTCCGCGCCTTGTCCCACCGCTCCGTCACGTAGTAGAAGTCGCAGAGGAGCACGCCCAGCCGGTGCCGGGGGTCTTTGAAGAGCGCCAGTTCCGCCGGATAGGCGTAGAGGTATCCGTGCTCCGCGCCCCATTTGAGGCGGGAGTAATCGTTCCACTCGCCCGCGGTGTCCAAACGCCGCGTCGTCGGGTCGCATTCCAGGATCTTCTTGTACCACGCCAGGGCCTCGTCCTTCTTGCCCTCCACGAACGCCAGGAACCCCAGATACATCGCCATTTGTTCCTTGAGGTCGTCGAGGTACCACGGGCAGGTTTTGCGGTTGACGAGTTGGCCCGGCTGGATGGCGTTCTTCTTGACGTTCCCCCAGAAGTCGGTGTACTTTTCCTGGGCGGGCGGCGTGGTGACCTTCTCGGCCGCCTCGCGGACCGCCAACTTCTCGATGTTGAGGGGCCTCTTGTCCTGAACTTCCCGGAGCCACGTCTCCAGCAGGAGGAAACACCCCTTTGCCGCCTGGGGCGCGAGGTCGTATTCCAGGGCGATGCGTCCCATCTCC